>CAZEIB010000036.1:0-13592 GCA_964511785.1 uncultured Oscillospiraceae bacterium | reverse complement strand
GAATTGGCCGTTTGGCTTATAGACGGATACAAGAAGCAGGTGAAGGGATTGAAGTGGTTGCCATTAACGATTTAACTAATCCCAAAATGCTAGCACAATTATTACAATTTGACTCTACCCATGGCACTTATCCTGGTAAAGTAGAAGCGGGGGAAGATGGAATTGTGGTAGATGGAAAAAAAGTACAGGTATATGCTGAAGCTGATGCAAGTAAAATTCCTTGGGTAAAAGAAAATGGTGTAGACATTGTATTGGAATGTACAGGCTTTTATGCCTCAAAAGAAAAGGCTCAGGCTCATATTGATGCAGGTGTTAAAAAAGTTATTATTTCCGCCCCTGCAGGAGATATGAAAACAGTAGTGTTTAATGTAAACCAAGATATTTTAAACAAAGATGACCAAATCATTTCTGCAGGTTCTTGTACTACCAACTGCTTAGCTCCCATGGCCTATTTTTTAGACAAAGAGTTTGGCATTGAAGTAGGAACCATGACCACCGTTCATGCCTATACTTCAACTCAAATGGTGTTGGATGGGCCTGTTCGTGGGGGCGATTTACGTGCAGCCAGAACAGCAGCAGACAATATTATTCCCCACTCTACAGGGGCTGCAAAAGCCATAGGTTTAGTTATTCCCCAGTTAAAAGGCAAGCTTCAAGGCCATGCCCAACGGGTACCTGTGGTAGATGGATCTTTAACAGAGTTGGTAACCATTTTAAAAACCAAAGTAACAGATGAACAAATTAATGAAGCTATGAAAAAACATGCTGAAAACAACCCATCCTTTGGTTACGATGATCGTTACATCGTATCGGGAGATATTATTGGCTCTACCTACGGCTCCGTATATGACCCTACTCAAACAGAAGTAACCACTGCAGGCGACGTACAACTAGTAAAAACCGTTGCTTGGTATGATAATGAGTACGGTTTTACTTGCCAAATGATTAGATTGCTTGAATACTTTGCAAAATTATCATAAAAGAAATATAAAACAAAACCCTTTGAAATTTCAAAGGGTTTTGTTTTATATAAGGCTTATGGGTCTTGTACCAGTTCCAATTGATCATGGCTGACTTCTCCATTTTCATAAGCCGGAACTAAATGAAGGCTTTCAATAGGCTGGGTAATTTGAATTTTCAATTCAAAAGTATTGGGGGCAGTTTGCTGCCACTGCTGGTTCCACGGATCATCGTAAGGGCTTAAGGTGCCAAAAAATCCTTGGTTAATAAATAGATATATCATAGAAAAATGGGGAGGATTAGGATTTTGAGGATCAAAGGATAAAAAGGCATGTATGGTATAGTTTCCATTATTTCCTTCTTCCTCAATAGCAGTTGCATAAATGGTATAGCCACTTTCCATAGTTTGAAGGCCTGTATAAGCACGGGATTTTACCAAATTTTGTACAGGGGGAAGCCCTTCCATAGGTTGGGTTTGAGTGGAAATATCTTGGCTATTGGTATGAGGAGGAAGAAGGGAATTTCCATTTTGATTTGAGGTAGAGGGCATGAGCACATTGCTACTAACAGCATACATAGGAATAACCTCTGCTCCCTTTGCCCAACCGTCATACACAGGGATTAAGGATAGGGCATGAATCTGATCTGAAATAAGGGCATTCAAAGCATAAGTAGCACTGGAAGAATTAGCTTGTAAACCTTGAATAGGGCTAAGAACCCCGAAAAACTCATCGTTTAAATATAAATAAAATAACGAGATATTTTGTGTTGCACCTGTGCCGGGGGCATAGGTTAGGTTTAGGGCAAAAGTAAACCAGTTTGGTCTATCGGCTTGTTCTTGGGCAGTAGCAGTAACGGTATACCCTGCTGCCATTTGCTGGTTTGCTTGAAAGGCCCTTTGGTAAACAATGGGGGTAGAAGTAGGCTGAATAGGGGTAAGGGTAATAAGAGGAGCCATAGGCGTAGAGGAAATTTCCTCTTCAGGTAAAATAGGTGCATCGGTAACAGGAAGGGAAGGATTTTGACTATTGATATGGTTGGATAAGTTTTCTGTATTGGTAAAAGCTTCATCTAATCCTTCAATAGGCACTAAATATTGACTGCTCATATACCCTTGAAAGGAAGTACCTTCCTTTACAACGGTTACTTGCGCCCACTCATCAGAAGGACGATGAGTAATCAATACAGGTGTGCCACTGGTAAAACTGGATAATACTGAACTATTATTTCGCGGGGAGTTGCGTAAATTTAACTTTCCGCGACTTTCTACTTGTATTTTCGCCAGTTCTCCTTGAGCGAATGGAGTGGTTTTGTTACTTTCATCTTCTCCGCCTTGACGCAAAATAGGTACTAAATAAACAGATTCTATGGAATCCTCTAGGATAATTTTTGTAGAAAAATGCTCTGGAGATTGGTTATAAGTAGCCGTTGATGGCATGGCAGAGGCTAAATAGCCGTTGCTGTCATATATACTAAAGCCTATAGGAGGGTTGGCTGTTTGAGGTGAAAAATTTAATAAGGCAATTTGGATTTGGTAAGTAAAATCGGCTGTTGGAGTAGCTTGAGAGGCAACTGTATAGCCCTGAGTATTTTTTTGAATAATGGAGTAAGTGTTTTCTGCTTGACTAACAGAAGAAAAAAAGAAAGTAAGAAAAACCCAGGTAAAAACCAGACAAATATATTTTAAAATGTTGGATTTTTTTCTTTGAGAAAAAACATTACACACTAAAAAGCCTCCTATACAGTAATGAGCAAGCATTGAAACGATTATTCTATTTATTAGAATACCATAAAGGCTGTTAATCGGCTAGAGGGTTTCATTATAGGCATACCCTTAATGGTCTGTTTTTATGTTTTTCACAAGGCCAGCCTGTCCCACTTTAAGTAGCATATGCCCAATGTTTCCTTCTCCTGCAAAACGAGAAAAATCAAAAAAATCTTCATAGGCGCTAATCCATACCAAGGGATTCTCTTTGCCATTTACAGAAACTGAATGAGACAATTGACCAACATAAACTTCCAATAAAATATCCTCAAGAGGATAAGAGAAATCCATTAAATGGGTAAGATGGATATCTTTTTTTGTAATAGCCGTTTCTTCTTCCAACTCTCTATAAGCCGCCTCAAGGCTATTTTCATTAGGATTAACTTTACCGCCAACCAAGTTAATGAGCCCCAAATAAGGTTCTTTTATACGTTTACACATTAATAAGGTTTGCCCAAAAGGGTCAAAAACAATAATTGCATTCATGATAGATTTCATAATAAAATACCTGCCTTTAATGAATAGATAAATGATTTAAAGTGAATAAGATTATTATACCATAGGAGACTTTGATTTTATAAGAAAAAGTGTAAAGAAAATGGTATAATAATATCTATTATAAAAAAGGATAGGTGGAGTATGTACCATAAAAAAACCAAAGTAAAAGAAGTGTTGGAAACCCAAGGAATTGTTGAAGTAGTTGAAGAAAGAATAGGAAAGAAAATTCCAAAAGGGCTACTTGTTATGGGAAAGACGATGACCTTAGAAAAAGTGGGAAAGCTGTGTAAATTAACAGAAGCAGAAATAGAAGAGGCCATTGTTGAAATGAACGAAGTGGCAAAAAGGCTGAAGGAAGAGAAAAAAGGAACTGTAGGCACTTTATAAGGAGAAAAAGGGTGTTAAAGGGAGAAAAACACCTAAAATTGAATAAAAAGACCTATTAATCCTTTTGAGATAGGTGTTTGATGGGGAAAAAGGGTATAAGGTGGTATTAAAAGGAGGTAAAAGCCTATAAGGACTTTTACCTCCTTTACGCCCCCTATTGGTGAGCTTTGCCAAATTAAATGCCTTGCAGAAAAAATAAAGTCTATTCAACCAACTGAGTGGGAGAGGTGGTAAAAGCAAAGGGAAGGCGACTTTCTACTGCATATTTGTGGGAATAGCTGTTTTCTTCAACCACAAGATGAAGCTCTTCCCCTTTTCTGCCATGAAAAGAATTTTCAATAGTAGTTATAGATGGAGGGAGCCAAATAGATAGCTTTTGATGGACGTTTTCTTCCCTTGAAATAAAAAGCTGCCAATCATAGTCTTCATCTACAAAAAACAAACCAAAGGCTTTTTCTGTAAGGGTGGTAGTATTTTGAGGCAGAAGAACTTTTTTTAAACCTTCGCAGTTATAAAAAGCTTCTTCTCCGAGGGAGGTTAATCCCGGTGGTAGGGAGATACTTTGTAAACCGGTACAGCCTTCAAAGGCTCTTTCCCCAATAGTGGTTACAGTATAGGGAAAATTGACGCCATAAAGTTGTGTATTGTTTTGAAAAGCATTAGGGGCAATGGTTTCGGTGCCTAAAGGGATATCATAAAAAGAGGCGCTTTTATTTTTGGGATAAGCTAATAGGGTACTGCCATCTTTAGAAAAGAGCACTCCATCAATGGTTTTATAATGAGAATTGGAAGGGGAAATTTCAATAGAAGTTAAATTGAGGAAATTGTTAAAAAATGCATAAGGAATATAGGCCAAATGATTGGGCAAAATAAGGATGTGAACTTTTTCCGGTTGGGCAAAGTGGTTAAACCCACCGTAAATGAAAAGGTTTTCATCCATCCTATAGGTAGTGGGGCTATTTGTAGAGGGAGTAATATAGGTAAGCTCTAATTCATTAATCATAAACTGTTGAAGGGCTTTGTGTATTTGCGTAGGGAAATAATCTTCCTCATCTATTTTAATAAAAGAAAGTTTTGGATAGGCTACAGTAAATCTACGGGATGGCTTTGGCTCATTAGGGTGTTTTGAGAAGGGAGTTGGGCGGCTATGTTGGGTTGTTTTTTAATTAAATGTTCGTAGGCCCCATGAGTGGTAGAGAAACTGACAAAACCTTCAAGGTCTAAATCCTTTAAAGGTAAATGCTGTCTGGCAAACTCTATGGCCATAGGCACAGCTACTGTAGAGCCGTCAATACTGGGATAAGTGCCAAAATCCATTTCCCAAAGGGTTAATTTATCCAATTTCAGCTCTTTTTTCTCCCCTAAAGCAAAAGGACTGTTTTCCACATAGGAAGTCCATTCTTCTAAAGGCAATACAGGCTGGTTAATGTTGCCCCAAGAGCTGGCAAGGGTAAAAGAAGTAAAGGCAAAAGAGAAAACAAATATAAGGATAAGGTTTTTATAGAATTTTTTCATCATATAGAACATCCCTTCTATAATTTGTTTTATGAGTAAGGAATTTGTAGGTTAAGGCTATTATACGACAAAGCTATTGAAATACAAAACTTGTTACACAAGTAAACAACAAAGCCTTTATAAGAGAGCGGTTAAAAGGTATAATGGAAAAAAATAGTGCGAGATGATGAATGATGAAAGAAAAAGCAATAAAAAATAAATCTTTAGGGTTAAATATGGTGATATTGGTTTTTTTATGCTGGATATTACCTATGGTGCTCATGATTTCTGCCAGTAGCTTTATTAGCACCAATACACGATATGAAAATGCAGTTGATGTAACCACTACTTCTTTTTATAACAATATGGATTTGG
This sequence comes from uncultured Oscillospiraceae bacterium, assembly GCA_964511785.1. Lineage (GTDB taxonomy): Bacteria > Bacillota > Clostridia > Christensenellales > Aristaeellaceae > CAYFQH01. The sequence continues at coordinate 8,113 of CAZEIB010000036.1, read as the reverse complement.
TTCAAAGAAGTTTAGAAGAAGTGATGAATACTTCTTTTAATGCAAGCTATATTCCCACAGTTCGAAAAGCTTACCAAGAATACCATAGAACCAAAAACCAAGTAGCATTTTATGAAAGCATAAAAGAATTTTTACGTCAGGATTATGAACGAAACAGTTTAACTAAATCAGCTTTTATGTTTTTTCCAAACTTGGAAGACGAGCTTTCTGATTTGTATTTTGCATATAATCAAGGGACAATGACCACAGAAGATAGCCAATATTATAAAAATTTTGGAAAAAGTAATGCAGTTATTACAGCTAGGGAAATATCGAAAACCCTTGATACAAAAGTAAAGTTTTTTATTCAAGATGGAAGACAGTTTTTAGTAAGAAATTTAAATATTGTTGACAACCATTACCAAACCTATGGAATATTGATTATTGAGCTAAATAGTGAAATTATTTTTGAAAGTATTATTCATTTTCCTAATTTAAAAAAAGCGGCAGTGATTATTGATGGGGAAGAGGTTTTCGGTTTTAATCGGAAAGAAAAAAGCGAATCTGAGAAAAATGAAATACTGGTAGAAAAAAACAATATAAACCCTTATTTTACTGCTGTATATAAGGGGGAAATAGATATACTCCCTCTTCTTACAGATGGAGGCGCACTTTCTTATGTAATGATTATATTGGTGCTAATGGCCTTTTTACTACTGGGAGGATTATTGTTTTTCTTTTATAAAAAAGTATTTAAACCAATAGAAGCCTTAAGCGATTTCAGCCATCAAATAGAAGAAGGATATTTTGGCACTCAAATAGATCAAAACGCCTTGGGAAGTAAAGAGTTTGGCTATTTAGCAGGGCAAATGAACGCCATGAGTGAAAGATTGGAAAACCAATTTGAACGTATTTATAAAGAAGAGCTGGCTTTAAGAGATGCGAAAATGAAAGCATTGCAAAGCCAAATAAACCCTCATTTTTTGGGAAATACGTTAGAGAATATCAATTGGGAAGCAAGGTTGGCAGGAGATGAAAAAGTAAGTACTATGTTAGAGGCTTTAACCACTATGCTAGATGCGGCTTTAGATAGAGATCAGAGGCCCATTATTTTACTAAAGGAAGAAATGACTTACGTAGATGCTTATTTGTATATTATTTCACAGCGTTTTGGTAAAAGATTAACTGTTGAAAAATCCCTTCAGGAAGAAGCGCTTTTGTATAAAGTACCAAAACTAATTTTACAGCCTATTATTGAAAATGCGGTTGAACATGGCTTAGCACTGCATCAAAAAGGGTGGATTATGATAAGGGCCTATGTTATGGGAACAGGATGGATGGTAATAGAAGTAGAAAATGATGCATCTATGACAAAAAATGATCAAGAAAAGGTAGCGGCGTTATTGGATTTGGAGGAAGTAGATCCTAAAGAAAACGCTTCTAGCATTGGGATTAGAAATGTTCATCAACGGCTCAAATTACTTTATGGTGAAGAAAGTGGATTATCTATGGTTGTCAATAAACGTGGACATACATTGGCGACAATAAAAGTAAAAAAAATAGAAGATTTACAAAAAAAAACAAAATAAGACAAATTTAGTCATGGTAGTGCAGTGGTTAGCTTGGTTATAATAAAGATACAAAAATAACCAAAAAGTACCAACAATCAAATATGGAGGGTTTAAGATGAAAAAAATCGTTTCTATGGTTTTATCGCTGATGCTATTCGCTACATTACTAACCACCTTTGCCTTGGCAGAAGGAATTGATTTAACTGTAGTCACTTCCTATGGAGCAGATGATGGGAACAGGCCTGTATATGAAGAAGCCTATAAAGCTTGGGAGGAAGCAACAGGAAATACAGTAAAAGATGCTTCTGCTGCTTCAAATGAAGAATGGAAAGCGCGTATTTTGGCAGATTTTGAAACAGGCAGTGAACCGGACGTACTCTTTTTCTTTTCCGGGGTGGATGCAAATCCCATTATTGAATCGGGAAAAGTAATTTCTTTAGAAGAAATTCGCAAAGAATATCCGAACTTTGCCGAGAATATGGCAGATGAAAAGATGAGTCCTTCTCCCTTTGACGGAAAATTATATGCGGTGCCAACATCCGGTTATTGGGAAGGACTATATGTAAACAAAGCTTTGTTGGAAGAAGTCGGTGTGCCGGTACCTAATGGTGAAACCACTTGGGAAGAATTTTTAGATAGTTGCCAAAAAATCAAAGATGCAGGTTTTACGCCTATTGCAGTATCTTTATCTCAAGTGCCCCATTACTGGTTTGAATTTACAATTTTAAACAATGGGACTCCTTCCAGTCATGAAGTGGTTCCAAAAGAAAAAGATAGCGACTTATATAAGGCTTGGGTAAATGGCTTGGAAGATATTAAAGAACTATACCAAAAAGGCTTTTTACCTGTAAACACTTTAACCGCCACAGATGATGAAACCATGCAGCTAATGGCTGATGGTGAGGCAGCTTTTGCTATTGATGGCAGCTGGAAAATGGGATGGTTTAAGGAAAACACAGAAAACTTAGAAGATTATACAGTGACCTATGTACCTGCAAAGGGAGAAAGAAAGGCTACAGATATGATTGGTGGATTATCCATGGGCTTTTATGTAACGAAAAAAGCTTGGGAAAATCCTGAGAAAAGGGAAGCAGCTGTTAGTTTTATTGAAGCTTTAACCTCAACAGAAGTAGTTGGAAAATTTGCAGGAGGAACAGCGGCTACTGCATTAAAAGAAGGAACTCCTCCACCAGATGAACCTAACTCTTTACAGCTAGATGCCCTTGACATGATTAATAGCTCCACAGGTACTGTGGCAGCGGTACAAGACAATGTGCCTAGTGATGTAAAGGATAAGCTAATGACCGGCGACATTAAACTGGTGGCTACACAAGAATTAACTGCTGAAGAGGCTGTAGACCATGTACTGGAATTAATGAAGTAACCTTTAAGGCGAAGAGGAAAGCCCTCTTCGCCTTATGCTTTAAAAGAAGCAGAATCTACACAGTAATAAGGAGGCACCATGGAAAACAACTCGATGATACATAAGAAAAAAAGCCCTTTATGGATCTTTTTGCTCCCGGCTTTTGCCTTTATGGCTGTATTTTTATTATATCCTTTTGCAATGAATGTTTATAATAGTTTTATGGATATACAAGGACTTGGAAGAGCAGCCAGTGGGGTTAATGAACCTTGGTATTTAAATTACCAGACGATGGTGACAGATATTAATATGCAAAGAGCTGTTGGTAATACCATGGTATTAATGGGATGCACTATTGTATTTCAGGTTGGTATTGCACTGGTGCTGGCTATGATGGTGGATAGTCTCAAAAAAGGAGGGAGTTTTTTTCGTACAGTGTATTTCTTTCCAATAGTAATTTCAGCTACAGCTTTAGGTTTATTATTTAACCTGGTATTTTTGTATAAGGGGGGTATGGTAAATCAACTTTTACAAAACCTCGGTTTAGCAGTAGAAAATATTGATTGGAAAGATGAAACACATTGGGTCTTTACCATGTTTATGCCTGTGATGTGGCAATATGTAGGTTTCTATTTTGTAATTATGCTTACAGGGCTTAATAATATTTCTAATGATGTATATGAAGCAGCAGAAATTGATGGCGCCAGTGGGGTGAAAATGGTGCGTTATATTAAGTTACCATTGCTTCATAACACCTTATGTACTTGCTTAACATTGGCTATTACCGGGGCTTTAAAGGTGTTTGATTTACCTTGGATGATGTTTCCAAATGGGATGCCACTAGACAGATCTTGGCTTACAGGAACGTATATGTACAAACAAACCTTTCTTGCAAGCAATGTAGATTATGGAAGTGCCATTGCAGTGTTTATTGTGGTTCTTGGGGTTATTATAAGCCAATTAGCCAATGGATTATTTAAAGAAAAAGATTATTAGGAGGAGAGAAAATGAGTAATACACAAATTGCTGGCAGAAAAAAACGTTTCTCTCCTGGAAAAATACTGATAATTATTATTCTTTGTATTTGGGCATTAACTACCATTTATCCCTTTGTATGGGTAAGCTTAAACTCGTTTAAACCTAAAAGCCTCATTCGTTCAGAAAGCTTTTCCCTACCTATAGGAGAAAAATTCACATTAGATAATTATAAAATCGCTTTTGAAAGAGTAAACATTGGTGTTGCTTATAGAAATAGCTTGATTATATCCGGTACAGTTACCCTTTTAGTGATGCTTTTATCAGGGCTTGGAGCCTATGGAATGGTACGTTATTCTTTTAGAGGAAGAAAAGTTCTTCATTCAATGATTATTGCTGCCATGATGTTTCCGGTGTTCTCCACCATTATACCGGTGTTTCGTATGGAATTTGCTTGGGGGATTGCGAATACGGGAAAAACCATTCCCACTTGGATTTCGATTATATTGCCTCAAACAGCTGGGAACTTAGCTTTTAGCATTATTGTACTCATGGGATTTATTAGGAGCTTGCCTATAGATTTAGAAGAGGCAGCTTATATTGAAGGCTATAATGTGTTTCAAATATTTTTCAAAATAATTTTGCCTTTAGCAAAACCTAGCTTTGCAACAGTGGCAATATTTACTTTTTTATGGAGTTATAATGATTTATTTACGCAAATGTTTTTTTTGCGTACAGCAGATCATTTTACTATTACAAGACTTCTTAATGAAATATCCAGTATTGCCGGAACAAATTACGGCTTAATGGCGGCATCAGTAGTAATGGTGGTACTACCAATTCTGCTTGTATACGTTCTTTTACAAAAAAATATTGTAAAAGGTTTAACGGCAGGGGCTGTAAAAGGGTAAAAAAGCAGGTATACTATTTAAAAGCATAAAGTTAAGAAAGGAATCAGTATGTATAAGGCCATTGTTGTTGATGATGAGGAAGTTATTGTAAATGGGTTAGTTAAATTATTGCCTTGGGAAAAATACCACTGTCAAGTAGTAGGTAGTGCGGAAAATGGATTTGAGGCCATGGATTTAATGCGTAAATATCAACCTCAAATTATATTTACAGATATTCGTATGCCACAAATGGATGGGCTAGCTTTAATTAGTGCTATTAAAAGTGAATATCCACAAAGTGAAATTACTATTTTAAGTGGTCATGGAGAATTTTCTTATGCGCAGCAAGCGATTTCCTTTGGAGTGAGAAATTATATCTTAAAGCCAAGTAAAATGGATGAGTTGGAAAAAGCCTTGGGAAAAATGGTTCAAAAACTTAAGGAGAAACAGGGAAGCGAACTGGGGGAAAAAGAAGAGAGAGAAAAGGCAGGGCATTTTGTAGTGTCTAATGCTATGGAATACATCAAAGAAAATTATCATCAAAAACTTACTTTACCGGAAGTGGCTAAACAGGTTTATGTAAGTCAATGGCATTTGTCTAAATTAATTGCTAAAGAAACGGGAGATAGCTTTAATGACCTTCTTAACGGTATACGAATTGAAGAAGCCAAGAAATTATTGCAAAATCCTGCTTTTAAAATATGGGAAATAAGTGAAAAAGTAGGCTTTGGTGATGTAGCTCATTTTTCAAGAGTTTTTAAAAAAACGATGGGGTTAAGTGCTAATGAATACCGAAATAAAGAGCTTTAAAAAATTTAATGATTTGGATGAATAAAAAATATAAAATAAAAAAGAGCCTTTCAAACGTTTTGTTTAGAAAGGCCCTTTTTAAAATGGAGCGGGTGATGGGAATCGAACCCACGTAGCTAGCTTGGAAGGCTAGAGCTCTACCATTGAGCTACACCCGCAAATGGTGCGGACGAAGAGACTTGAACTCTTACGTCAAAGACACTAGATCCTAAGTCTAGCGCGTCTGCCATTCCGCCACGTCCGCCAACTGGCATTAAGGATTGTTTAGCCACGAAGAGTATGCTAACATAAATAATGCCTGTTGTCAATAAAAAACAGAGAAATTTTTTAGGAACAGAATAGGATAAAAAAGATGAAAAGCAGGTGATTTTTTGATAGATGATGATTTTATGAGGGAAGCAATAAAGGAAGGAAAAATCGCGTTTTCAAAGGGAGAGGTGCCGGTGGGTGCAGTGCTAGTGCATCAAAACAGCATTATAGCTAGAGGGCATAACTTGCGTGAGGAGAAACAGTCTCCTTTAGCTCATGCAGAAATGCTGGTTATTGAAGAAGGAGCAAAGATATTAAAAACAAGAAGGTTGCAGGATTGCATTTTGTATGTAACCTTGGAACCTTGCCCTATGTGTGCAGGGGCCTTACTAATGTCTCAAGTGAAAACTTGTATTTTTGGTGCTTACGATAGAAGACAAGGGTGTTGTGGGAGCATTTATTCAATTTGTGAAGATCCGGCTTTTTATCACCAAACCTCTGTAATTGGGGGAGTTATGGAAAAAGAATGTAAGGAACTTTTACAAACTTTTTTTGCAAAAAAAAGGAGAAAATAATTTATCAGGAAATGAGCAAATTATTTGCACAAACCACTATATATCGGTATAATAAAAGAACGTTTAAAAACAAAGAAAGGTAAAAGGAGGTAAGAATTTGGAAATCAAAACAATTGTTTCAGACTTAGACGATACCTTATTGTTAGACAACCATACCATTGATAATTTTACCGTTAAAACACTCAACAAAGCAAAAAAAATGGGTAAGCAGGTTATTTTAGCCAGTGGTCGGTCTCCTGAAAGCATGTTACCTTTTATTAGACAGATTGGGTTGGAAGCATTATATATAGCAAATAATGGGGCAACCATTACCAATGCAAAAACCAGTGAGGTAGTTTACAATTTAACCTTTAAACCTGAGTTAGTTAGAGCCTTTTTGCATTTTGCTGCTGAACATCAAGTGTATGCTCAAGTGTATGATAAAGGTTTTTTCTATTATTCTACTGAAAACACAGGAATTAATGAAGTTTATGCCACTGTAACCAATCTTCAGGGAAAATATATGGAAAACATTGCAACAAAGTGGAATAAAGACACTTCTAAAGTAGTAATGATTATGGATGAAGAAATGGTACCTATACTTTGGGAAAAGGCTTTGAATCAATTTGGAGAACAGGTGAGCATTACAACAAGCAAGCCTACTTTTTTAGAGTTTACACCGCCAAAAGCTACCAAGGGAGATGCTTTAGCATGGCTTGAAGAAGAAGGCATGTTATCAGCAGAAACTACTATGGCCTTTGGAGATAGTATGAATGACTTAACCATGTTAACTTGGAGCAAATATTCTGTTGCCATTGGAAATGCAAGGGATGAAATTAAAAGCATTACTAAATATATAGCGCCTACAAATAATGAAAACGGGGTAGCAAAAACTGTAGAAAAATTTATCATTAAAGGAGAGAAATGGCTTGGTTAAAGCGGATGATTTTGTAAAGTCTTTACAACTTACGGTATTGTCGCCTTCAACAAAAGAGGAATGGGACATTCGAACCACAGATATTAATAGACCGGGAATGCAGTTGTTTGGATTTTACGAGTATTTTGCCTATGAAAGACCTCAAGTAATTGGAAAAGTTGAAATGACTTACATTGAATCTCTTGATTCAGACGAACGGGGAGAAATACTACGAAAGTTTTTTAGCTACGACTTGCCTTGTGTAATTATTTGCCGTGGAATGATGCCTACGGTTGAGATGATAGAAGAGGCTAAAGCTAGAGACATTGCAATTTATCAAACAGCAATGATTACTACAAAATTTACTTTTAATGCTGTGAATTATTTAAACAAAGTACTGGCACCTAGGGTTACTCGTCATGGGGTACTTGTTGATGTATATGGAATTGGAGTAATGTTAACAGGAGACAGTGGTGTAGGGAAAAGTGAAGCGGCCCTTGAATTGATTAAGCGAGGGCACCAATTAGTAGCAGATGATGTGGTGGATATTAGAAGGGTAAGCGACAGGCGCCTTATTGGGGAAGCACCTGAAATGATCCGTCACTTTATGGAAATACGTGGGATAGGAATTATTGATATTCGTGCCATGTATGGGGTTGGATCGGTGGTTTTAAGTAAGAGTATTGATTTGATTATGCATATGGAACACTGGGATCAAACGAAAGAATATGATCGATTAGGCTTAACAGAAGAAACCATTACCATTATGGGGGTAAAAGTTCCCCATCAAATTATGCCGGTAAGGC
>CAZEIB010000035.1:0-13689 GCA_964511785.1 uncultured Oscillospiraceae bacterium | reverse complement strand
CATAGGCCTTTTATTGACCAAATTGAAATTACTTGTCCAGAATGTGGAAAAAGTATGCACCGTGTAAAAGAAGTCATTGACGGGTGGTACGATTCCGGTGCAATGCCTTTTGCTCAGTGGCACTATCCTTTTGAAAATAAAGAAATTTTTGAAGGGCGTTTCCCTGCAAACTTTATTTCAGAAGCGGTAGATCAAACAAGGGGATGGTTTTATACTTTGTTAGCCATTAGTACCTTACTTTTTAAAAAGTCTCCTTATGAAAACTGTATTGTTCTTGGCCATGTTCAAGATAAAGATGGACAAAAAATGTCTAAACATAAGGGGAATGTAGTAGATCCTTGGACTGTGCTGAACAGTAATGGTGCAGATGCTGTACGTTGGTATTTTTATTCTGCCAGCGCTCCTTGGTTGCCTAGCCGTTTTTATCCAGAAGCTGTAGACGAGGTACAACGTAAATTTATGGGTACCTTGCAAAATACTTATGCTTTCTTTGTTCTTTATGCCAACATTGACCAGTTTAATCCTTTAAATCATCCAATCGAAAAAGCCGAACTCTCTTTAATGGATCAATGGATTTTAAGTAAGTTGCATACATTAGTTAAGCAAGTTGATGAAGATTTGACCAATTACCGTATTCCTGAACCCACAAGAGCTATTGAAAAATTTGTAGATGATTTAAGCAATTGGTATATTCGCCGCTCCAGAGAGCGTTTTTGGGGGAAGGGAATGGAAGGGGATAAGGAAGCCGCTTTTATTACTTTATACACTGTACTCGAAACCCTTTCCCGTATTCTGGCTCCCTTTATTCCATTTATGGCAGAGGGAATGTACCAAAACTTAGTTCGTACTGTAAATTCATCTGCCCCGGAAAGTGTTCATTTAACGGATTTTCCCTCCTATGACGAAAATCGAATCAACCCTGAAATGGAAAAACAAATGGAAGCTTTGATTGAAGTAATTCAACTAGGGCGTGCAGGAAGAAACTTAGCCAATATTAAAGTAAGGCAACCTATTTCTACTTTATATGTAAAAGGAACAGAATTTACTCAAAACTATGTAGACCTTGCAAAAGATGAATTGAATGTAAAAGAAGTAGTATTCACAGATGATGCAAAAGATTTTACTACTTACCTTTTAAAACCTCAAATGAAAACTTTAGGACCTAAATATGGGAAACTACTAAATCAAATTAGAGCGTTTTTATCAAATGCAGATGGCAATGAAATTGTTGATACTTTCTCTCAAGAAAAAAACCTTACAATTACCTTAGGAGATACTTTGGTTGAGTTAAATCAAGAGGATGTGTTGGTGGAGCCTACTTCAAAGCCAGGGTTTATGGCCCAAAGCGATCAAAATATCACCGTTGTTTTAAATACAAATTTAACAGATGTTTTAATTGAAGAAGGCTTTGCCAGAGAACTTGTGAGCAAAATTCAAACCATGAGAAAAGAAGCGGACTTTGAAGTTTCTGACCGTATTCATGTTCAGGTACAAACTGAAAGTGATTTAATTAAAAAGTCTGTTCAAAAACAAAGTACCATGATTTCCAATAGTGTTTTGGCTCTTTCTCTTACTCTTCAAGAAACCTTAAGTGACAATTATGTGCAAAAACAATGGGATATTAATGGTGAAAATGTAGTATTAGCCATTGGAAGGATAAACCATGACTAAAATTGCCCTTTTAGGAAATGAAATTTCAATTTATTTTACCAATATTTTAGTCGATTTAATTTATGTACAGCCCATTTCTTCTCATCTGTATTTTTACCATGAAAATGAAGCAATGGCACAGTTGCTCTTAAATTATGGTAATGTTATTGCTGATGGTAGCCCTGTAAAAATTCACAGGGCTACCACTATTGAGGAAGCTTTGGAGAAAGCAGATGGTTTAATCTATGCCCATGATGCTCAAAGTACCTCCAGATATCATATGGATGTAAATTATTTAAAAGCATTAGATCCGGAAGGTCATTTTTTAGGCAGCAGATCTCCTTATACAGGCTTATCAGGGCTTTTACAAGGACTACGTCAAGGTACAGCTGCAATGGCTATATGCGAAAAAGTACAAAAACTTTCTCCAAAATTAAAAACGATCATCCTCTCTCATAATGCTACAGCCCTTATACACCTTTTTGATCTTTTTGATCTTGAAGCAATTGGAATTCCTATAAAGGGACCAAAAGAAAATGAATTTATTAAAGATTATTTGTTTGATGGCTTTTTGACTGAAACAGGTATTGAGACTCTTCCTTATACCGGTTTAGAACACTTTACTTGGCTTTCAGAAAAAAACCAAAAAGAGAATAGCCCTTTTTTACAAAAAATTTCTCAGTATATTACATCTCATCAAAACAGTTCTTCTTTAATTGTAAAATGGTACGAACATTATAATGCCATTGCCTATGGTAATGTAAATTATATAGGGCAATTTTTCCCGCCACAGCCTGAAGTGCTGCCTATGGATGAAGTAGTTTTCACCGAAACTGTTAAAGAAAGAAAAGAGCGGATTTTACTAATGAACCATGTTGTAAAACATGGGAAAGATGCTGTAGAGGGCAAAAAGGCTCAAGTATTTCTTTTATCCAAGGTGGGAGAGCATAGACCAGGAAAGATTCTCTATCAGTTTTTGGGTAAAACTCCAGTAGAGTCTACACTTTCTGTTTTACAAAAAAACTTATTTTTGCAAGTGAATAACTTACCTAAAGAAGCTGTTATTATAAATCCTTTATCCCTAGATAATCAAATGATTACTTCCTACAACCTGCCGTTCGAAGTGGCTATACTTGCAAAGGATATTACATCTTGGCAAATTGCTATGGCAAAAGCCACTTTTGGAGATTGGGAAAGCATAAGGCTGTGTTTAGAAACAGATATAGCCTTAGCGAATACTGATTCCTTAGCAGTTTTTTCTGTATTTAACGAGTTATTAACTCAACATCAAGAAATTTTACCACAGTTTTTTAATGAATAAGGAGTCGTTATGTTTTTAGCAGATGGATGGATAGATTATGAATTGTTAGATACTGGGGAAGGGGAAAAGCTTGAAAGATGGAAAGATATTACCTTAGCTAGGCCAGACCCTCAAATTATTTGGCCTAAAAGTGAAATAGCTTTATGGAAAAAAGTTCATGGTCATTACTCCCGCAGTGAAAAGGGGGGAGGCGACTGGGCTTTCCATCAAAAGCTTCCTGAAAGATGGACTGTTTCTTATAAAAATCTTCGCTTTTATGTAAAACCAACAGGCTTTAAACATACAGGCTTGTTTCCCGAACAACAGATTAACTGGAATTGGATGGAAGCGCAAATTCGAAAAGGAATTAAAAGGGGTATGGAGAAGCCTAAAATTTTAAATTTATTTGGCTACACTGGGGGAGCTACTTTAGCCTGTGCTGCTGCAGGAGCCCAAGTAACCCATGTGGATGCTGCTAAAGGAATGGTCCAATGGGCTAAAGAAAACAAAGAGCTTTCAAAATTACCCGATACTTCTTTTAGATGGATTGTAGAAGATGCCATGCGCTTTGTTCAGCGAGAAATTAGACGTGGCAACTTTTACGACGGCATATTAATGGACCCACCCAGCTATGGAAGAGGTCCCAACGGTGAAGTTTGGAAGCTTGAAAATGAATTATATTCACTTGTAGAAAATGCTTCTCAACTTTTAAGTGATAAACCCCTATTTTTCTTAATTAATAGTTATACAACAGGGTTTCAAGCAAGCGTTTTAGCCAATATTCTCTCTCTTTGTATACAACGAAAAAGGGGAGGAATGGTGGATGCACAAGAACTTGGAATCCCTATTACTTCTTCCAATACCGTTCTTCCTTGCGGAAATACAGGCAGGTGGTTCCCAATTGAAAAATAAACCTATAATCATTTATGAAGATAATCATCTTCTCATTGTTGAAAAACCACCGAATATGCTAACCCAAGGAGATTGTACTGGCGACTTGGATTTGCATAGTTACCTAAAAATATATTTAAAAGAAACCTATCAAAAACCTGGTGATGCTTATTTAGGTTTAGTCCATCGAATGGATAGACCTGTAGGAGGGCTGTTATGTTTTGCCAAAACCAGCAAAGCCGCCTCTCGCCTGTCAAAGCAGATCCAATCTAAGGAACTTCAAAGGGAATATCTAGCTCTTGTAGAAGGCAATTTTACCCAGGAGGGAAAACTGGAAAACTATCTATATAAAAATACTGTTACTAACAAAGTAGAAGTAGTAGATGAAAATCATCCTCAAGGGAAAAAGGCTCTTTTATATTATGAATCTTTAGTGAATAATATTGATAATGTTTCTTTAGTGAGTATTTTTTTGGAAACTGGAAGAGCTCATCAAATACGGGTTCAACTTTCTCATCTGGGATACCCTTTATTAGGAGATAAGCGATATAATAAAGCTTGCCAAAAGCAAAAAACAGCTACTCAAATTGCCTTATGGGGATTCTCTTTGTCCTTACAACATCCTACACAAAAAGAGAAAATGACTTTTCTTTCTATTCCTAAAGGAGAAATTTGGCTTCCCTTTAAAAATTCTATTGAAACTCTTTCAAATACCTATCTAAAGCAAGGAGCAATTACAAAATGAATCATCCTCATTTTTCTTATACATTAGAAAAAACCTGTAAACAAACTGGTGCCAGAGCCGGTATCTTACATACTCCTCATGGAGATATTAAAACCCCTGTATATATGCCTGTTGGAACCATTGCCACAGTAAAAGCCATGATGCCCAAGGATTTACATGAAATAGGCACTCAAATTGTTTTAAGCAATACCTACCATCTTCATTTACGTCCCGGTGAAAAACTCATTAAAAAAGCAGGAGGATTGCACCAATTTATGGGCTGGAACAAACCTATTTTAACAGATAGCGGTGGTTTCCAAGTATTTTCTTTGGCAGGTATACGAAAAATTGAAGAAGAGGGTGTCACTTTCCAAAGCCACCTAGATGGAAGTAAAAAATTTATTTCTCCTGAAATTTCCATGGGAATACAGCAGGACTTAGGCGCAGACATTGTTATGGCTTTTGATGTGTGCTCTCCTTATCCCTGCGATTATGAAACTGCAAAAGAAAATATGGAAAAAACCCATCGCTGGGCAAAAAGATGTAAAGACTTTCACACCAAAGAAGATCAAGCCCTTTTTGGCATCGTTCAAGGAGCTTTCTATAAAGATTTGCGCATCGAAAGCGCTAAAATATTAACTAATATGAATTTTATCGGTTATGGGATAGGGGGCCTATCTGTTGGAGAACCCAAACCTATTATGTACGATATGCTGGAAACCATTATGCCTTACATGCCTAAAGAAAAGCCTAGATACTTAATGGGGGTTGGTACACCTGACTGCTTAATTGAAGGGGTTTTACGCGGGGTAGATATGTTTGATTGTGTCCTTGCTACACGCATCGCTCGAAACGGCACAGTATTTACTAAAAAGGGCAGAATGGTTGTTAAAAACGCAATATTTTCCCAGGATTTTACCCCTATTGAAGAAGGATGCGACTGCTATACCTGTCAAAATTTTTCAAGGGGTTACCTTCGTCATTTATTCAAAGCAAAAGAAATATTAGGTTCTCAATTGGCAACTATACATAATTTACGCTTTTTAATTCGGTTAATGGAACAGGTGAGGGAAGCGATTTTTGAAGATCGTTTACAAGATTTTAGAAATGAATTTTTAGCAGATTATGACTTAAGCAAAAACTTTTAACCTTTTTAGGTTTTGTTATAATATGTTATAATAAAGTAATTACTTTCAAAGGAGTTATCAATATGAAAATAGGTTTTATTGGAGTAGGAAATATGGGTAGTGCCATTATTAAAGGCGCTCTTAAAAAAAATGTGATAAAACCAGAAGATATCATCATTTATGATAAAGATCATCACAAAGCAGAAAAAATGGCTGAAGAACTAGGAATTACAGTACTAGAGAACAATACGGAAATTGCTACCTTTGCTGATTGTATCTTTTTAGCAGTAAAACCACAATTTATTCAAAATGTAATTGAGGAAATAAAACCTTGGCTACAGGGAAAATGCTTAATTTCGATGGCTGCAGGTTGGACTTTTGATATGCTAAAAGAAGCCTGCCATCCCTTTGAAGATCATGCGGCAATATTGCGTATTATGCCTAATACTTCAATTGCTATTGGTCAAGGAACCACCATTATGTGTCAAGAACACAGCCTTACACAAGGTATGCTACTATGGGCTACAGGTTTTTTTTCATCCTTGGGTTATGCGGCTATGCTTCCTGAAAAACTGTTAAATGTAGCCACAACAGTAAGTGGCAGTGGCCCTGCTTATGTATATCTTTTAATTGAAGCCATGGTTGATGGAGCAGTACGCTTGGGATTACCTCGAGAAATGGCTGTTCGTCTAGCTTCACAAACGACAATTGGGGCAGGTAGAATGGTAATGAGTCAGAATCAAGATCCTGCTGCCCTTAAAAATGCCGTTTCTTCTCCCGGAGGGTCAACTATTGAAGCACTTTATGCTCTAGAGAAAAATGCTTTTAAAGGTAGCATAATGGAAGCAATGGAGAGGTGTGAAGGAAAGCTTTTTGAAATGGAATGTCAAATAATTGAAGAAAGCTTGATTCGTCAAGAACGAGAAGAGGAACCGTTAGAAAATGGAAAATAAAAAACAAATTGCAATTTATACTGATGGCGCTTGTTCCGGTAATCCAGGTCCTGGCGGTTGGGCAGCTATTTTAAGTTATGGAGCACATGAAAAAGAAATTAGCGGACATATGCCGAGCACTACAAATAACCGAATGGAGCTTTTTGCAGCGATAAGTGGTTTAGGAGCTTTAAAAGCTCCCTGTAGCGTTGATTTATATTCTGACTCTGCTTATTTGGTAAATGCCTTTGAAAAAGGCTGGATTGAGAAATGGCAAAAAAATGGTTGGAAAACAGCCGGGGGACAACAGGTTGAAAATCAGGATTTATGGCGGCTACTATTACAATTAACGAAAAAACACCAAGTAACATACCATAAAGTAAAAGGACACAGCGATCATCCGCAAAATAATCGCTGTGATGAATTAGCTAAAAATGCAATAAAAGAATTTTTAACTTTAAACTATCCGGATGAATAAATTATTTTAATTTTTATTAAAAGTGCTTGCTTATAGTATTAAATCTTAAATTATATGAAAACATTTTGAAATTTAGAAAAAGGAGAGAGGGAGTAAAACTTCTACATCTGTTCGCGAAAGAATACTTTTACGAATAGATGATTCTATCTAATCTTAATAAAGCTCTTCTTATAGTTACAAAGCTTTTAGTTATAAGTATTATTAATTATCTATTTTCTGATTTACATTTTGAAATTCTCTAACAAACCTTTGAGTGCAAAATATAAAGTAAGGTGAATTATTTCATGGATCAAGATTATCGTTTGGTTGTTGATGAAAAACGTATGCTGCAAATACGAGAAATTACAAAAGAACTCCCTCCTGCCTGTGCAGATTATTTGCGCGCCATCAGTACTACTACAACTACTTTAACTCGTCTTGCTTATGCTTATGATTTAAGAATCTTCTTTTTGTTCCTCCATCATGAAATTCCGCGGTTTGCTAAATATCAAAACTTATATGAATTAACAGATTTAGATATTGAAAGTATTACGCAAAGAGAATTGGAACAGTATGTAGAATATTTAACAATTTATTTCCCTCAAGAAGAAGAACGTGCTGATAAAGCCATTAGAAACAACGAGCTTGGTATTATGCGAAAAATATCTTCTTTACGAAGCTTTTTTGCTTATCTGTTTAAAAGCAATCGAATTTCACGGAATGTAGCAACCCTCATTTCCTTACCCAAAATCCATGAAAAGCCTATTTTGCGCCTTGAAATGGACGAAATTAGCAAAATGCTTTCTGTTATTGAAACTGGTGATAAGTTAACCCCAAGGCAAAAAGCCTATCAAATACATACAAGAACAAGAGACTTTGCCATTATTTCTTTATTTTTAGGCACCGGAATACGTGTAAGTGAGTGTGTCGGCATTAATTTAGAGGATATTGATTTTGATCAAAATGCTTTTCTTGTAACACGAAAAGGTGGAAACCAAGTAATTTTATATTTTCCCGACGAAGTAGCTACAGCCCTTCAATCCTACTATGATGAAAGGATTGAAATTGAACCCTTCCCGGGACATGAAGAGGCATTTTTCTTATCTTTACAAAAAAAACGGATTTCTCAAAGAGCTGTACAAAATTTAGTTAAAAAATACGCTGCTGTTGCTGCGCCGTTAAAAAAGAAGATTAGCCCCCATAAACTTCGCAGTACCTTTGGAACCAACCTATACAATGAAACTGGAGATATTTATTTGGTTGCGGATGTACTTGGGCATAGTGATGTTAATACAACTCGGAAGCATTATGCAGCCATGAGCCAGGCTCGCCGAAAAGAAGCAGCAAAATTTGTTAAATACCGTGATGAGGATTAAAATAAGTTTAACAACAGATAAAGGGAACAAACGTTTGACTTAAATGATTTTTTCTATTATAATGCAAGTGTAGAATTAATAATTTAATCAATAAATTTGCCAGTAGGGAGAGAAGATTTGTGCGTAAACCTAGAGGTGACAACCAACAAAAAATATTAGAGTTTATTAAAAAGGAAATTCAGCAAAAAGGCTATCCCCCTTCTGTTAGAGAAATTGGAGATGCGGTTGGACTAAAGTCTACTTCTACTGTTCATGGTCATTTAACAAGGCTTGAAAAAAAAGGACTACTATTTCGCGATGCAATGAAGCCCAGAGCTATAGAAATTTTAGATGAAGACTTCTCTCATCCCAGTAAAAATAATAGTATGCCAATTCCTTTAGTAGGTAAAGTTACTGCTGGTGCTCCTATATTAGCTGTTGAGAATATTGAAGAATATGTTCCTCTTCCCCATGCTATGCTTGGCGAAGGTTCCTTTTTTATTTTATCCATTCAAGGAGAAAGTATGATTGAAGCCGGCATTAACGATGGAGACTATGTGGTTGTTCGAAAACAACCTGATGCCCAAAATGGCGATATTGTAGTTGCTTTAATGGAAGACGAAGCGACTGTGAAACGTTTTTATAAAGAAAATGGTCATTTTAGGTTACAACCTGAAAATCACTCTATGGAACCTATTATTGTTAAGGAACTATCTATCCTTGGTAAGGTGGTTTCACTTTATCGCTTACTCTAAATTATTAGCTTTTGGTAACAATTGTTGTAATATGGTATAGTAATCAAACAATTTATAAAATTATACATAAAAAAAGAAGCCTGTTGGATAAAACAGACTTCCTTTTTTATTAGAAAAACCATTTGCTAATTAATCAAAATCAATACCAACCTGTAAAGCAATTTCCATCATGGTAGTAAAAGTCAGTTGTCTATCCTCGGCAGATAAACCTTCTCCACTGAAGGGATTGTCTGAAATAGTGCATAAGCATAAGGCATTTTTACCTGCTCTGGCAGCATTTAAATACAAGGCTGCCGCTTCCATTTCAACAGCTAAAACACCAAGTCTTTGTAAAACTGCTAAGGGTTGGGATTCGTCATAAAAAGTATCAGAGGAGTAAATGGAACCTACTACTATATCTTTTCCCATTTCTTTTCCAACATTTACCGCTTTATCTAATAATTTATAAGAACAGGCTGGTGCCAACTGTCCCTCAAACCCAAATTGTCCACCAAAATTTGAGTTGGTATAAGCACTAAGACCGGCAACAATATCTCTTACTTTTAAAGATTGATGTATCATTCCGGCAGAACCTATTCGAATGATATTATTTACATCATAAAAATTGAATAGTTCATAAGAATAAATTCCCATCGATGGAATACCCATTCCAGAAGCCATTACAGAAATTTTCTTTCCTTGATATTCTCCCGTATAGCCTTGAACCCCTCGAACGTTGTTTACAAGTTTTGCTTTTTCAAGAAAAGTATCAGCAATAAACTTTGCTCGTAACGGATCTCCCGGCATTAGTACTGTAGAAGCAAAGTCTCCTTTTTGGGCATTAATATGTGGGGTCGGAATATTTAACATACCATCCATAGCAAAACGCCTTTCTCATTATATGAAAACAATTTTACTTATCTCTTATTGCCAAAGCAATATCAGGAACGTTGGTAATAATACCATCCACACCCAAATTCAATAAAAATTTAATATTTTCAGGGTTGTCAACTGTCCAAGCATTACAAGCAATACCCGCATTTTGACAGGCTTGAATGTATTCTTTACCATAAACGCTTTTAAAATGAGGATGAATTGCTTGCCAATCCATGGTTTTAGCATAATTCCATTCCTTAAACATATTACAATCAAATAAAATACCACAAGGCATATGAGAAGCAATAGTTTTCAAGTGGTTTAAGGAGTGGTGATTGAAAGAAGAGTATATAATACGATCTTCCATATTATATTTTTTTACTAGTGCTTGACAAGCTTCTTCCAGTCCCTCGGGACGTTGATGATTGGTTTTAAGTTCAACATTAATAATTAAATTAGAAGGTTTCATTAGTACAAATACTTCTTCTAGTGTAGGTGCTTTTTCACCGATATAGCCAGCCATTTTATTGTCAAAACTCAGCTTTTTAATTTCCTCTAAAGTAAGCTCTTTTACTAATCCATTATAGCCTGTTACCCTATTTACATTATCATCATGAGTTACAATAGGCACAAGGTCTTTAGTAAAGTGTACATCTAACTCTATACCATCGGCTCCTTGTTCAATGGCCAATGCAAAAGCGGCTAAAGTGTTTTCCGGGGCATAAGCAGAAGAACCGCGGTGGGCTAAAATTTTTGTTTTCATCGTATTTCTCCTTTAAGTAAACTAATTCTTATCTTTGTTTACTTTATCACTTATTTACTCTTTTTTCAATCTTTGGTTAAAAAATTTTTCTCTTTCTCATGGTTTTCTCATAAAATTATTATGAATTTCTCAAGATAAGGTATTTATTTCATGGTACAGTATATTTAAAGAAAAGCACAAAACCGCTTTTAGAAGGAGGATTATTTTATGGAAAGATACTATACGATTGAAGACATCGAAATACTACGAAATAAAAGTGGTATTAGTTATGAGGAAGCTGTTAATCTTTTAGAATACCATAACGGAAACTTGGCCAAAGCTCTTGTAGATTTAGAAAGAAATGGAAAAATTGGAAAAAAAACCTCTTCACAAGGTAAGGAAACTTATCAGGAAATCCCCTATCAGTCACAAAGTACTAATAGCAAAAAAAGCAATAACTTATTAACAAGGTTATATCGTTTTAGAATTATTATTCGCAAAAAAAATATGACCATTGCCAATTTATCTTTACTCTACCTAATCCCTGCAACAATACTATGTTTTTGGCTAATTATTCCCAGCTTGCTTTTGGTTTTATTAATGGGTTATGAAATTTCAGTTGATAAAAATAGCCCAGATTTTTCTAGGGATAGCATTGAGCAATTAGTTAAAACAGGAGCACAAAATGTAAAGGACACTGTTCAAAAATTCACCTCTGATATACCTGGTGCTGATTCTAAACATACGCCTTATACAACCTCTGAGGAGGAAGAAAGCTATTACAGCAAGTCCAGTACCCAATCTCCCCCATCTAATGCTTCTCCTGTTATGGTAACCTATGAAGAAGAAGGAGCTTTTTCTGTTAAAGAAACAGAGGATGGAAGCCAAGAAATTACCATTGAATAAAATAGCCTCATACTATTCTGTAAAAGCTGTTGATTCTATCTAACTTACTAACTTAGGTAGAAAGACGGCTTTTATGGTATAATTCTATTAGTTAAATTTTCCTGAAAGGACATAGTATGATGGCAAAAATTCTTATTGTTGAAGACGAACAAAAAATCGCTCGTTTTTTAGAGCTGGAACTGAAATACGAAGGCTATCAAGTTGATATAGCTTTTGATGGTCGAGAAGGATTAGAGCAATTTGAAGAAACAAATCCTGATTTACTGATACTTGATTTAATGCTTCCTAGATTAAGCGGTATTGAAGTATGCAGACGTATTCGTCAAAATAGTGATGTCCCTATTATTATGCTTACTGCCAAAGACGATGTAAGTGATAAAGTAATGGGTCTTGATATGGGCGCTGATGACTATATTACAAAACCCTTTGCTATTGAGGAACTTCTTGCACGTATTCGTGTAGGGTTAAAAAAACATCGTGCAAGCCTTAAAACAGCTCCACATCTAGATATATTACAATTAGGACCGGTTCAAATTGACCCCAGTGCCTACCGGGTTTTTGTAAATGAGAAACTGATTTCACTAACAAAAAAAGAATTCGACTTGCTTTATTGCTTAATGAAAAACAATGGAAAAGCTATGACAAGAGATGAACTGTTAAATGAAGTGTGGGGATATTCTTTTATGGGTGAAACGAATATTGTTGATGTGTATATACGTTATTTACGCCAAAAAATTGATGATCACTTTCAAATAAAAACGATTCAAACCATTAGAGCCGTAGGATACATGTTTCAATATGAAAGCTAAAAAGATGAAAAAAATAAAAAATGTTAAAAGAAAAAACAAGGTAGAAGTATACTCGAAAACAAATGAGGGTAACGTTACTTCCTCTATTAATGTAGCCAGTAAAAAAACTAATACCTTGGTTAAAAAACTTTGGAGTAACTTTCACTTTTCTTTGGCTCTACGTATTTCTCTTCACTATGGTGTACAGCTATTAAAAAGTACTCTTCTTGCCTTACTTATTGTTACTTTAGCTTTTATTCTGGGAACAAGTTCTTACTTTGCTCCTATTCTTCAAAATTATGAAAAGGCTTATAAAACCCAAGGAGAAGCTTTTTTTATAGAGGCCTTAGAAAAAGATACCCGTATTATTAAAGGGGAAATTATTCCTTCACAATATTTAAATCCAAATGATGATAACGCTTTTCATCGCTTTTTTACTTATACCTTTCAACCTGCGCTTTTTAAGCAACAGCAATTAACCCTCTCAATTGCTTTATCTCAAGGGAGCCTATTATTTTTGACTTTTTCAATCACTTTTTTTATAAACATCTATTATAGCATTATAGCTGCTTTGCTTTTAACGGATTTTCTCCGTTTTTTCTATTTTTTACGTAAAAGAAAAAACTTAAACAAAACAGTTTTAAAGCCCATTACAGATATTTCACAAATGGCCGCTACTTTAAGTGGAAACAACTTATCAAACCGCATCAATACTGCAGGAACAAAAAATGAGCTAAAAGATCTTTCTATGACCATCAATCATATGTTAGATCGTATTGAAAGAAGTTATAACAGCCAAAAGCAGTTTGTTTCCGATGCTTCTCACGAACTGAGAACCCCTATTGCCGTAATTCAAGGATATGTACAAATGTTAAATCGATGGGGAAAAAATGATAAAGAGATTTTAGATGAAGGCTTGACTGCCATTGCCCAAGAAACTGAAAGCATGAAAGATCTTGTGGAAAACTTGCTTTTTTTAGCTCGCCATGATAAAAAGACCCTTCTTTTAGAAATGGAGTCTTTCGACCCTTGTGAGCTTGTTTCTGCCTTGCATAGAGAAAGTCTTCTAGTCTCTCCTGACTATGAATATACCTTTAATTTACAAGAACACTGCTTTATTTATGCAGATAAAAACATGATAAAGCAAGCAATGCGCATTTTAGTAGACAATGCAATAAAATACTCTCCCGTTGGAAGTACTATTCAA
>CAZEIB010000034.1:0-13707 GCA_964511785.1 uncultured Oscillospiraceae bacterium | reverse complement strand
AGTAATTTGAGAAATAGGAAATCCTTTTACACCATTTTCAATGCGATATCCTTTTGCCGATAAAGAAAAATCACCGGTAATTCCATTAGCGCCGCTGTGTAAACCTTCCAATTCAGTAATGTAAACCCCATCATCGGCTGTTTTGAACAGTTCCTTTAAGCTTTTTTCCAATGGGTTAATATATAAATTTGTAGGCCCAACTTTTATGGATGAAGTGTAGCTCGTTTTAAGTCCATTACCAGTGCTTTTCATCCCGGCTTTACCTGCTGTTTTTAGATTATGTAGTAAGGTTTTAAGAACCCCTTTTTCTATAATATCTTTGCTTTTTGAAGCCACGCCTTCATCATCAAAAGGTCTACTTTGAATGCCTTTTGCATAAAGAGGATCATCTTTAATGGTTACGATTGGGGCAGCTATTTCTTTTCCCTCTTTTTCCGCCAGTAAAGACAAGCCATGTTGAGCGTTTTCTGCAGAAAAACTATCTGAAAAAGTTGCTAATAAATCACTCATCGCTTCATTTGAAAATACAACTTTATATTTCCCACTAGGAATAGACTGATGTCCCAGCATAGAAATGGCCCTTTTTGCTGCCTCACGGCCTTTTTCAGGTAAGTTAATAAAGGAAAAATCCTGCCCTATACCCATTGCCATTCCTACTGTTACGTCCTCATTTCTTCTAGCAACAGGCGCTGTATACCCACCGGCAATATTCTGTTTAAAGCGAATATTTAATCCATAAGTATTAGCAATTCCTATTTCACTACTTCCGGTAAATATTGTATTATAGGCCACTTGCTTAATGAGTTCGTTACTTTCTTTTGCCGCTCTTTCCATTTCTAATAAAAGGGTAAGCTTTTCTTTTTCCGTTACTTCTTCCAAGCTAGGCTCATAGGTGGTTACTTGAGGGTATTCCTTTTCTCCCGGGTAAATGCTTTCTTTTTCCATGCTTTCATTTAATAAAGCGCTTTCCTTTACCCCGTTAATTAAGAAAGTAATGGTTTCATCATCCATTGCTTGAGTACTACAGTAACCCATTTTTCCTTGAAAAATGCCTCTAAAAGATAAACCATAACTACTGCTTACAGCATATTGAGTAATTTCCTCTTCTTTACTTGAAGCGGTAAAATTATCTCCCAAAACATAATATGCCTCAGCAGATTCAATACCAGCTTCTTGTGCTTTATGCAATAACTGTGGTATTAACACTTCTAATTTCATAACAATCCTCCTTATCTACCGCCAACGGTCATCGTTTTTACACGAATCATGGGTTGGCCTACATTGGTAGGTATACTACCACTAGCGCTTCCGCACATCCCCTGGGCCATGGTCATATTCTTTCCTACACGATCAATGTGAAGTAATATTTGTGACCCTTTTCCAATTAGAGAAGCTCCTCTTACAGGATGGGTGATTTTTCCGCCTTTTACCAAATACCCTTCCATTACATTAAAGTTAAATTCACCAGTAGTAGGATTTACAGATCCTCCGCCCATTCTTTTTGCATATAACCCATCACCCATGGTGCTTATCATTTCATTTTCATCATCTTTTCCGGGAGCAATATAGGTATTTCTCATGCGAGAAGTAGGAGCAAAAGTATAGTCTTGTCTTCTACCGCTTCCTGTAGGTGCCATGTTCATTCTTCGGCTATTTAATTTATCAATCATATAATTTTTTAAAATGCCATTTTCAATAAGTGTTAAGTTGGTTGTAGGCATTCCTTCATCATCAATGTTTAAACTTCCCCATTCATTAGCCAAGGTGCCATCATCTATTGCTGTTACACAGTCTGCAGCAATTTTTTCTCCCAACTTTCCGGTAAACTCACTTAATCCAAAGGCTACACTGGTAGCTTCTAAGCTATGACCACAAGCCTCGTGAAAAATAACACCACCAAAGCCTTTATCAATCACTACAGGCATTACTCCTGCGGGACACTCAGGGGCATGAAGCATGGTTTTGGCAATTCTAGCAGCTTCTTTACCAATTGCATCAGGGTTCGCCCGTTGATCAAAAATTTCAAATCCCATCATAGCTCCTACATTTTCTGAACCGGTTTGATTTTCTTTTCCGTTAGAAGCTACAGCAGTACAAGCCAATCTTGTATATACTCTCATATCATTAGCTTTTAGCCCTTCACTGTTAAATATAAAAATGTCCTGTTGGCTGTCCAAATAATTTACAACTATTTGGGAAATTTCCTTATCTCCATGAGCTGCAGCATGAGCTGCTCTCATTTTTTCAACTTTCTTTTCTCCTTTTACAGATTCAGGGTAATAAGAAATAAGATGGCGGTTTTCAAAATTCACCTGATTAAAACCAACTGCTTGGTACTTAGGCCCATCGCCTTTTACAGCAGCGGCAGCTCGCTTTGCTGCAATTGTCAATCCATTGGAAGTGGTGTCGTTGGTATACACATATACCGAGTCTAATTTATTAAAAACCCTTACCCCCGCACCGTGAATTCTGCCACGTTGAGCATTATCCACTATTCCGCCTTTCATTTGTAAGTGATGATTTCTTCGATCTTCTAAAAAAATTTCAGCAAAGTCCCCTCCTGTAGATAGGGCTATTTCCAATACTTGCTGAGCTATATTCTCTGGAATCATTTTATGCCTCCTTAAACTTAGCATAGTATTATGACAGATAATACTATGTTCGTAAATCTTATTATACCACATATTTCTTACTTTAATTACCAATGTAACTGTTGTCAATTCAAACTTGTTATTTACTATTTTTGCATAATATTTTTCAAATTGTAATCTGTCTAAAGTAAAAGAACACTACATTTTTTCATGCAATGTTCTTTTTTTCTAAAAAGTAATGTTAATTACTTGTTCCGGTATATCATAAAAGGGATCTTTCCGTTTCTTTAAATACTCTAAAGCTAAACTTGGAAAAGAGGCATACATTAATACATCTTCTACCGACTGGGCCAAGTCTCCCAGTTCTTTTTGATAGCCTTCCATTGCCGGA
This sequence comes from uncultured Oscillospiraceae bacterium, assembly GCA_964511785.1. GTDB lineage: Bacteria > Bacillota > Clostridia > Christensenellales > Aristaeellaceae > CAYFQH01. The sequence continues at coordinate 10,725 of CAZEIB010000034.1, read as the reverse complement.
GGGATATCATCAGCCGGACGATAGGTAATAGGTTCTTCGTTACCGATAATCAGTTTTTGAATCTTTTTATCAATAGGCGCAGGGCTTTTTCCATATAAGCCCTTTACATAATCTTTAATTTCCTTTGGCACCATTTTATAACGCTGACCACTTATTACATTCATCAAGGCTTGAGTTCCCACCATTTGACTTAAAGGGGTTACCAAAGGTGGATACCCCATATCTTCCCTTACTAAAGGAACTTCTTTTAACACCTGCTCAAAAAGCTCTTCCTTTCCTGCCTCTTTTAATTGGGATAAAAGATTAGAAAGCATTCCTCCAGGAATTTGATTAATCAAAGTATTGGGACTTATATCCATTACTTTTGGGTTTAGTATTCCTTCTGTACGGTATTTTTCTTTAATAGGCTTAAAGTAATCTGCAATTTCTGTTAAAACTTCCAAGTTCACCCCAGTATCATACCCTAAATCTTCTAAAGCAATGGCAACAGACTCTGTAGCTGGTTGGCTGGTTCCCCCAGCAAAAGGAGAAATTGCCGTATCAATATAATCCGCTCCTGCTTCAACTGCTTTTAAGTAAGTCATTTCAGCAATTCCACTGGTAGAGTGGGTGTGAATTTCTAAAGGAATTTCCGTTATTTCTTTAATAGCCTTTACAAGCCTATAGGCTTCTCCCGGTCGCAAAATTCCTGCCATATCTTTAATGGCAATACTGTCTGCTCCCATTTCCACCAATTCTTTAACCAGCTTTGTATAATATTCAATGGTATGAACTTTAGAAATGGTGTAGCAAATGCAAGCTTGGCATTCTCCATGATATTTTTTAATCCCATTCATGGCTACCCTAAGGTTGTTTACATCGTTTAACGCATCAAAAACTCGTACTACATCAATACCGTTTTCAATGGCTTTTTCAACAAAAGCTTCTACTACATCATCTGCATAATGCCTATAGCCTAAAATATTTTGACCACGTAAAAGCATTTGCAGTTTTGTATTTTTCACATGCTTTCGTATGGTTCTAAGCCTATCCCAAGGGTCTTCATTTAAATATCTAAGGGATGCATCAAAGGTGGCCCCACCCCAAACTTCTAAGGCCCTATACCCTGCTTGATCCATTAAGCCAAGTATAGGGATCATTTCCTCAGTAGTCATTCTTGTTGCAATTAAGCTTTGGTGAGCATCTCTTAAAACTGTATCTATTAAACCAATTTTTCTTCTCATTTTAATTCCCTTCCAAAATTCATTCAGTTGTTCTCATTTTCCTTTTTTGGGGGAAACGCCTTTTTAAGCCCAACACAGGCTAAGTAAATAATAAACAATGCTATAAAAATTCCAAGCATTCCTTGACCCATCATCTTTAAAGCCTGTGGAACCAGTTTTGTCGTAAAGCCTAATTTCATACCTTCTTCTGCTACTGCTGAGGTAGCGTTTAAAAATAGCTGAATCACTTTTTTTCCTCCTCTAGCCTGCAAACATTGATAGAATAATTCCTGCTGCAACAACAGAAGCAATTTGCCCAGCTACGTTGGCTCCTATTGCATAGTTTAGTATAAAATTCTGTTTGTCTTCTTGGGTTGCTAAGCGTTGCACCACCCTTGCAGACATGGGAAATGCCGATATTCCCGCTGCACCGATCATAGGATTAATTTTTTCTTTTCTAAACAAATTAATAACTTTTGCAAACAAAACACCGCCAATAGTATCCATAACAAAAGCAACCAATCCTAAAATTAGTACTAACCCTACTTCCGGTTTCATAATTTTATCAGCAGTCATCTGTACTGAAATAGTAAAGCCCAATAAAATTGAAATGATATTAACCAACTCATTTTGGGCTGTGTCGCTCAGTCTATCTAATACACCACATTCTCTTAACAGGTTTCCAAACATCAAAAAGCCTACTAAGGGCAAAGAAGCCGGAGCGATAAACCCTGCTACAATGCAAATAACGATGGGAAACAAGATTTTAGTGGTTTTAGAAACGCTACTGGCCTTATAAGACATGCGAATTTGTCTTTCTTTTTTTGTTGTAACCAACTTAATGGCAAAAGGCTGAATAATAGGCACTAAAGCCATATAGGAATATGCTACTACTGTAATTGCTCCCATTAACCATTTAGTGTCTTGGGAGAGTAAATGGTTAGAAACATAAATGGCGGAAGGCCCATCAGCTGCCCCAATAATTCCTATAGAAGCTGCAGACATTAAGTCAAAGCCAAATAAGGTTGCCGCAAATAAAGCAAAAAATATACCAAACTGAGCCGCTGCTCCAAATAACAACATAAAGGGATTTTCAAGTAATGGCCCAAAATCAATCATGGCCCCTATCCCGATAAATAGCAATAAGGGAAACAACTCTGTAGCAATACCAAAATCAAAAATGGTATTTAATACCCCCGGTTCTACCTGCCCGTTTACCACTTGATTAATCATTGCGGAAAAAGGAAAGTTTACCAAAATGGTTCCAAGGCCCATAGGAACCAATAAGGTAGGTTCAATTTCCTTTTTGATTCCTAAATATAAAAGCAATGCCCCAACAACCATCATAATAATTTGAGGAATGGTAATAGACATAATTCCTTTTAACAGTATCTCCACAATAATCCTCCTTAATCTATTGTAATAATAGGTTTCCCTACATCAATGGCGCTACCTTCTTGAACATAAATATGGGTAACAGTCCCTGCTTGGGGGGCTACTAACTCATTTTCCATTTTCATAGCCTCTAATATCACTAAAGGTTGTTCAAAACTTACTTGATCCCCCACCTTTACCAACACAGATAAAATTTTCCCCGGCATGGGAGCTTCAAGGGTTATTCCTTTTGCTGCTAAAGGTTGTTCTTTTGGCTGTGCAACTTCTTTTGCCTCTATCGCAGCAGGTGCGGGCATTGCCTCTTCTTTAGCTTCCCTTGGCTGATTCCCTTGAGTATTTCCCAATTCTTCTACTTCAACTAAATAGGCTTTTCCATTTACATTTACCCTGAATTTTCTTAACATCATTACACCTCATTTATATTTGCTTAATGCTTACTAACCTAACATTACTATTTTTTTGACTTTCTCCCGCAAGGATACAAGCCATCATTGCCGCAATTTCTTTCTCTTCGTCAATTGCATAAACATTTCTAATTTTAAAATTTATAACTCCTTGATGGCCTCCAATCACTGCTGAAGTAATAACGGAAATAAGTTCCCTCTCTTCTTCATTAACAGGTACTGCAATACCTAAGCGGACAAAATTATCTTCTTCATCTACTACTGTTTTTTGATAGGAATTTATTTTTTCTTCTGTTTTCAAGGTTTCTTTTTTTGAAAACCACTGTTTCCAAAAGCCCACTTCTCTCTTCCCCCTCTTTTTAAAAAAACTACTGATAAGAATGTCTACCTTTAGTATCATAACATTTTTTCTAACAAAATCTAGTATATTTGGTTTTTTGTTTTCACAATTTTATCAGCTTAAACTTTCCATACAATTGTTGCTATTTTTTGTTTCCTTCCCTATAATACACAGAGTATTATCAACCAGTTTACAATTTGTTTTTTTACTGTACGCCATGTATTATATTCTAACAGAAAGGATTATTATGAAAGAATATACAACGAATACGCTTTATAATTTAAATAAAACCATTGCTAAACCTTTGTTAACCACTACAACCTATCCTTGGGAAATTTTAGATCAAATTGAATCTTTTATTATTTCCTTAGGAAAAACCCTGTCGGATAACTTTGTAGAAACCGCTCCTCATGTTTGGATAGCTAAAACCGCTAAAGTTTCCCCTACTGCTTCCATCAACCCTCCCTGTATTATTGATGACTATGCTGAAATACGTCACTGCGCTTATATTAGAGGAAATGTTATTGTAGGGAAAAATGCTGTAGTAGGAAACTCTACCGAAGTAAAAAATGCTATTTTATTTGATTATGTTCAAATTCCCCACTTTAATTATGTGGGTGATTCTATATTAGGATTTCATGCTCATTTAGGGGCAGGAGCCGTTACCTCTAACGTACGTAGCGACCAAAAAAATATCACTATTAAAGGCGTTAAAGAGGTTCTTCCCACAAATCGCAAAAAAGTAGGCGCTATGGTAGGAGATTTTGTAGAGGTTGGTTGTAACAGCGTTTTGTGCCCTGGTGTTGTTGTTGGAAAAAACACTATCATTTATCCTACCTCTTGTGTAAGAGGGGTAGTTCCCCCTCATCATATTTTTAAAAATTCACATACCATTGTTCCAATGGTATAAAGATTAAAGGAGAATATTTACCATGGCAAGATTATTTGGTACAGATGGTATTCGTGGTATTGCAAATGAAGAATTAACTGTTGAATTAGCAATGAGCATTGGCCGTGCTACAGCAACTGTTTTAACCCAAGGAAGAAGACGACGAGCTGTTTTTTTAATTGGCCGCGATACTCGCCTTTCTTCCGATATGCTTGAAAGTGCTTTATGTGCAGGTATTTGCTCTGTAGGGGCAGATATTATTAGTGTGGGTTCCATTGCCACTCCTGCCATTCCTTTTTTAATGAAGCAATATAAAGCGGATATTGGTATTATGATTACTGCTAGCCATAACCCCTATTTTTATAACGGTATCAAAATATTTGGTGAAGACGGCTTTAAACTACCCGACGAACTTGAAAACCGTATTGAGTCTTTAGTTTTAGATAATCCTTCCTCCGTTTCCCTCTCCTCCGGTGAAGAAATCGGTACTCGTTCTTTTGCTTCCAATGGCCCACAAGAATATGTAGAGCACTTAAAATCTACCGTACCAACTACCTTAGAAGGATTACATATTGGGGTTGACTGTGCAAATGGCGCTTCTGTTAAAACGGCCGCTTTATTATTTTCCCAATTAGGAGTTAACGCTCATTTTTTGTTTGATCAACCCAACGGTGTTAATATTAATGAAAATTGTGGTTCTACCCATTTAGATACATTAAAGAAATATGTAGTTGATCATAAATTGGATATGGGTATTGCTTTTGATGGCGATGCCGACCGCTGTTTATGTATTGACGAAAAAGGAGAAGAAGTGAACGGGGATGCCATTATGGCAATTTGCGCCTTGGATTTAAAAAATCGTGGCAAACTTCGTAAAAATACTGTGGTAGGTACCATTATGACTAATATGGGTTTTATACAGTTTTGTAAAGACCATGATATTCGTTTTATTGCTACTAAAGTTGGCGATCGTCATGTATTGGAAGAAATGGAGATGGAGGGCTTTTGTTTTGGAGGAGAGCAAAGTGGGCATATTATTTTTAGAGACTATGCTACCACAGGAGATGGACAGCTAACTGCGGTTCAACTATTATGCCATATGCGTAATAGTGGAAAAAAACTTTCTGAATTAGCCAGTGTATTCACTCCTTTTCCTCAAGTAATAAAAAACCTTCCTATTTCTAACGAAGGTAAGGTGCTTTTTTATACTAACGAACTAATCAAGTCTACTATTTCAAAGCATAAAATAGCCCTTGGAGATAATGGAAGAGTTGTGGTTCGCTTATCAGGTACTGAGCCTGTGGTTCGTATTATGGCCGAGGGAAAGGATTTTCTTCAAATAGAAAAAATTGTAGATGATATTTCTAATGTTATTTTAGAAGAGCTTCCTTAATGGCAATACATCATTTTCTCTCTGCAGTGGTTTATTTTCAAGTTCAAATACAGAGTCCAGATTGTAAAAGACCTGCTCAAGTTTCTATTAACTACTTTTTGGGGCATCATTTTATTCTATTCGCCCTAAAAACTCCCTTCGCTTTTTATTTTACTGTCTTAACAAGGTAGGCACTATACTTACAATAAAAAAACCTAGAAGTTTTATTCTTCTAGGTTTTTGATTAAGCTGATAAATGTTTATTATCATACCATTTTCTTCTGTTGTTTTTTTTACCAAAAGATTTTGGATTTTTGGTTTTTTGATAAGGTTCTTTTTTAAATCGCTTTTCTTGAAAACTTTTTGTTTTAACCACTTGGTCTTCTTCAAATACTTGATTTGTTAATTGAAAAGGGACAATTTTACTCTGGGTACTTTTCATTACATCCTGCAACTTATTACGCTCACGAGATAATAGCAAAGTATATGCTGTTCCCTTTTGATCCGCCCTTCCCGTTCTACCAATACGGTGTATATAGCTATTTACATCTCTAGGCATATCATAATTTACCACAGCCTCTATGTCGTTTACATCAATTCCTCGTGCAGCCACGTCTGTTGCTATAAGAATTTTTGTTTTTCCTCTTTTATATCCTTGCATTACAGCGTTTCGTTGGCTTTGCTTTAGGTCACCATGTAGGGCTTCAACCACATGACCAGCCTGTTTTAATTGTTGTACTAAAGTTTTTGCCATAGCTTTAGTTTCCACAAATACTAAAGAACGTTTAAACTTTTTTTCTTTGATTAACTCTAAAAGAGTAGCTGTTTTTTTATTTCCTTTTACTTCTAATGAAAATTGTTCAATTTTTTTATTGGCGCTTAAGTTTGCCTTTACCACAATATGCTGTGGATCGTTTTGATAGGCTTTTGCAATTCCTTTTATTTCTGGCGGAATAGTAGCCGATAGTAGCACTGTTTGTCTACTTTGTGGGGTTGTTTTTAGAATAGTTTCAATGGCGTCTCTAAATCCCATATCCAACATAGAATCTGCTTCATCAAGAACAATGTGTTTTACTTGATTTAAGCGGGTTGTTCGTCGGTTAATATGATCAATCATACGCCCTGGGGTTGCAACAATAATTTGGGGACGACGTTTGAGGTTTTTAATTTGGTTAGAAATAGGCTGTCCACCATAGATTGCTAATATCCGTACACCCTCTTTATACATAGAAATCTTTTTAAGTACTTCTGTTGTTTGTATAGCCAGTTCTCTAGTAGGGCATAAAATAACAGTTTGAATATGATGGTTATCTACTACTGTGTTTTCAATAATTGGTATACCAAAAGCAGCTGTTTTCCCTGTTCCAGTAGGGGCTTGTACAAAAACATCTTTTAGGTTTAGTATCGGTTCCACAGCCACCTGTTGTACCGGTGAAGGTGTTTTGTAATCCATTTTCTCTATTCCCTTTTGTAATTCCAAGGAAAGATTTAGTTCTTTAAAATTATTAATTGTTTTTTCTCCATTTCATTTTTTATTATAAAAGCAGAAAAAATCTACTGATGAACATAAAAGGTTCCGCTTGCTTATTTCTTTTTTCCAACATGTTTTTTGGAAAAAACCATCATTTCTGCTGTTATATATCATTTAAATTCAATTTGGCACAAAAAAAGTTTTGCAAGTCATTAAATAAATGAAATCAATGACTTACAAAACATGTGAGACAATGCGACATTTGAATACAGTTGTGAGTATAACACATATTATAAATAAGAGCAATTTATATATAAGCATGACGCTAAAAATTAAATTTGCCAAATACCATTTTTAAAAAACAAACTTTAGCTGCAGATATTATATCAGGCAGCCCGCTGCTTCTAAAGTAATACTTAATTTGACTATACCCTATTCCCATCTATGTACTGTTTATAAAATAGTTGGGATTGTGAACGATTCTTACCCTAAATGTCTATCTTGTTCCTTTGGTTTCGAAAAAAATATCTTTCATAAGTAAAACGACTCCTATCATAAACCAATAGATAGGGCCATTTTTTAAGTTTAAACCGAAAACTTCTGAATTTAATTTAACATATTTAACGGGATTCAAATCATCAATTATTGCTGCTTACCTTGCATCTTTAATTTCTAACCACAAGGCATTATAAATGGCTGCTACGTCGTGTACATCATGGAAAAACTCGCAGCTGTCAATAATTTCCTGAGAAGGGTTCATAGTAGGGTTGTTTTTATACTCATCTCCCATTAACTCAATAGCTCCAAGATTTGGAGAGGAATACCAAATTTCTTCACAGTTCATTTGGGCAATATCAGGTCTGGATAAAAAGTCGATAAATTTTTCTGCATTATCTTTGTTTTTTGCCCCTTTGGGAATCACCATAGCGTCAATCCAAATGTTTGATCCTTCTTTTGGTACTGCATAGGTCAAATTTTCGTTTAGGTCAATAGCGTATTGAGCATCGCCACTCCATACAAGGCCTAAAGCACCTTCACCGCCAACCATTTTGTCTTTGGTTTCATCTACTTGGTAAGCTTTCACCATACCGGATCTTTTTTGTTCAATCAATTTATCTTTGGCTTTTTCAAGGGCAATGGGATTACGGCTGTTCATGGATTCCCCCATATATTTTAAGGTAATTCCTAAAGAATCCCTATAGCTATCCAGCATAAAAACATTATTTGCATACTTTGTATCCCATAACACTCCCCAACTGTCAACAGGTTCTTCTACCATGGTTGTATTATATAAAATACCCACAGTTCCCCACATATAAGGGATGCTGTATTCGTTAGTAGGGTCATAATCGGTATTTAAAAGGTTTGGATCAATTTCTTTTGCATTGGGAATATGATCATAGTTTAATTTTTCCAATAAATCTAAATTAATTAATCTTTCAACACAGTAGTCCGAAGGAAATACCACATCAAAGGAAGAAGGGCTTGCTTCAAGTTGCACCATCATATCTTCATTGGTGGTAAAGCGCATATAGTTTACTTTAATTCCTGTTTCTTCCGTAAATAAATCCAGTACTTTAGGTTGAATATAGTCTTCCCAATTATACACATTTACAACCCCTTGGGCAAAAGCCATAGAAGAAAGCCCCAGCATTACAGCTAAAACCAATACAAACATCTTTTTTTTCATCATTGTCATCCTTTCTTTTTAAACCCGTTGTTTTTTATTTTTTTCTTTTGGCACTGCATCAGCACGTTTGTTTACTACTAATAACAGTATCAATAAAGACACAAACATCAAGGCACTTAAGGCATTTAAAGTAGGTTCAATACCAATACGAGCCTTTGAATAAATTAATGTAGATAAATTTTGCACCAGCGGACTTGAAGTAAAGTAGCTGATAATAAAATCATCTAAGGAAAGGGTAAAAGCCAGCAATGCCCCTGTTACAATCCCCTCTCGTATTTCCGGTAAAATCACATGGCGTAAGGCATAACTTGGTGTCGCCCCTAAATCTAAAGCAGCTTCATAGGTATGTTTATTCATTTGCTTAAGTTTAGGTAGCACCGATAAAATAACATAAGGGGTGTTAAAGGTAATATGGGCTAAGAGCATGGTTACATAGCCTCGTTCAATTTTTGTAAATAAAAACAATAGCATTAAGGATATTCCTGTTACAATATCCGGCATGGTCATAGGCAGGTTGGTTAAGGTCATCATGATTGCTTGTGGCCTTTTTTTCATAGAGTAAATGCCTATAGCTGCTAAAGTACCTAGTATGGTTGCTATTAAAGCCGCAATTACTGCAACCGTTAAGGTAACATACAGGGCCTGCATAATAGCACGATCTTGAAAAAGCTGCTCATACCACCTAAAGGAAAACCCTTCCCATTTCGCTCTACTTTTACCTGCATTAAAAGATTGAAAAATTAATATGACAATGGGGGTATATAAAAACAATAAAACAATGCCTAAGTAGGTTTTTTTCAAGCCTTTTTTCATATCATGCTTCCCCCTTCCCCCTCAGGGTCAGCCTTACGTAAAACCCCTAAACTTAATAATATAAGTACCATCATTACAAGGGATAGAGCACTACCTACGTTCCAATTTCCTTCTGTTAAAAACTTGGCTTCAATTAAGTCTCCAAACATCATGGTGTTTCCGCCACCTAAAATTCTGGGAATAAAGAAAGTGGTAACCGAAGGCATAAACACCATGGTTGTGCCAGATATAATCCCCGGCATGCTTAAGGGAAAAATCACTTTTACAAAGGTTTTTACGTTGTTTGCCCCTAAATCTTGTGCAGCTTCTGATAAACGGTAATCCATTTTACTTAAAGACGTATAAATGGGAAACACCATAAAAGGTAAAAAGTTGTAGACCATTCCCAGTAAAACCGCACCATTATTGTACATCAGTTGCACCCCGTCAAACCCTAACAACCGCAATACATTGTTAATTAATCCCTGGTCTTCCAGTAAGCTCATCCAGGCAATGGTACGCAGCAAAAAATTCATCCACATGGGAATAATAAAAAGCACCACTACCGTAGCTCCAATTTTCATTGAACGATCTGCCATAATCATTGCTGCAGGGTAGCCAATAACCAAGCAAATGACTGTACATAAAAAAGCCATCCATAAAGAGTAGAGTAGGGTATCGATGTTTACCGAACCTCTTTTAATTAAAGAAGCATACTCTTCGCCCATAGTTGCGTATAAGTTGTTTTTAGAGTGGTTACTGTCCCAAAAGTTTTTAAAATTATCGAAAGTAAACTGCCCTGTAGCGTCGGTAAAGGCATAGTAAGCAATTAAAACAATGGGAATAACCGTAAATAAAATCATCCAAAGAGTATAGGGAGAGGCGAAGAAGGAACGTTTGATCCCTTGGTTCTTTTTAATGGAGTAAATGACCCATCCAATAAAGAAAAGGCCTAATAACCCTACAGCCCAATATACCCATAAAGGCAATTGTAAAGAAAACTTCATCCTTCTATCCCTCCTTTATCATTGGCTCCATGGTTTCCATTGGTTTCATAATATGAATATTAAAAGGCACTACTGATAAACCCACTCGACTACCTACCGGCTGCATGGTAGTCGAATGTACTTTCCATACTTCTGCTCCTGTATCAATCATCATTTCATAGTG
>CAZEIB010000033.1:0-13934 GCA_964511785.1 uncultured Oscillospiraceae bacterium | reverse complement strand
AAAAAGTTTTTAGCACTTTTAATGATGATGACCCTACTAACGGTTCCTGCTCTTGGAGAGATGTCAAAGTATAATATTGTAACCAATGAGACCGACCATAAAATTATATTTGATACGGACATGGGGTATTTTGGAGACGACACTTATGCGATGATGATTCTTTTACAGGCAGACAAAGCAGGGTATTTAGACCTGCTGGGCATTACTTCAACAGGGGCCAACATTAGTGTTGCCCAAGGCACCACGGCTATTTTAAATCAGCTGGAAGCTTTGGACAGAGGGGATGTTCCCGTTTCAATTGGTACAGACATTCCTATTATGGGCCTTAAAACAGAAGATGAGATTATTGCCAATGGTCTAAGAGACCTAAATTCCATGCAGAACGTTAGAAAATATGGAGACACCATGACCTACGATAATCTGGGAGAACTAGAAGATAAAACGTGGGGTTACAGTAGTTTAAAACCCATTGAACAACCTGCTTGGGATTTTATGATTGAACAAGTACATAAATACCCCGGACAAGTAACCATTATGGCCGTAGGGGCTTGTACCAATGTAGCCATTGCTTGTATGATCGATCCTACTTTTGCAAAAACCACAGCAGGAATTTATTATATGGGCGGAGCTATTGATGTGCCCGGAAATGACACCCCCTGTGCAGAGCGAAACTGGTATTATGATCCGGAATCTGTGGCTATTTGCTTGGCAGCAGATTTTCCCGTACAAGTAATAGTACCTCATGATATTTCTTATAATCAAAAGTTGACCAAAGAAATTATGGACAACTTTGCAGCAAACAACAATACTGTTTACACCCAGCTAATTATGGAACATGGCTATCCTCGTTTTGAAGAAAACCCCGACTTAAAACAAAGTTTATGGGATGCTCAGGTACCTGGAATCTTTATGGTGCCGGAGTTTATTACTCAAACAGATGAGCGTCATGTGGCCATGGTAACAGAGCTTGGCTATAGCTATGGGGAATCCGTTGCTTGGCCGGAAAACAGACAACCTCCGGCAAATGCCACCAAGTGTACCATTGTTTATGACATTGACGGGGAAGCCTACTGGAATTTTGTTGTAGATTTACTTGCCACAGAATTTAAATAAGGGCTTTCGTAGTTGTTCACCCCTTACTATGAAAATTACTGTAAAAAAGGAGGCGCCTATGAGAAAGTTTACTTGTTTGTTATTAGTATTAATGCTTTTTATTACCCCTATGGCTTTGGCTGAAGGAGAAAAAAAAGTAGAACGAAACTATGATCCGGCACCTGGAGAAGGGTGGCTGTACTGCACCATTTATGACGAACTAATTGAGTTTAAATACGTTACTTCTGTAAAGAGCATGGCTGACACCACCCACAGCTTCGAATCTGAAAAATATACCCTTAATCTTGTTTTTAATAAGGACTTAAAAGTAGGAGAAGAAATGGAAGAAAATGGATTAAAATCCATCGAGGTTGTTAGTTCAGAAACCAAAACAGCAGGCTACTATGCTGTAAAAAAATCCACCTCTAAAAATGTAGAGAGCAAAGTACTTCTTGAAAAAGAGGAGGAAGGGTTAAAGCAAGGTACTTTTCATGCTATGATTCACCCTGCCGATCGTTGGGTAGGAGACTTGCGTCCCGGAATCATTGAAGATTTACCTTTAGAAGAAGGGGAATTCTGTTTTAACCAAGAGTTATAAAACCATTGAATATTGCAAATGTTTTACACATTACTTATCAATCATTACTATATATAGGAGGATAACATGAAAAAATTATTATCATTTTTATTAACCCTTACCTTGGTTCTTGGGTTAAGCATTCCTGCTTTTGCAGCTTTGGAAGACTTTGATATTGTGACTAATGCAGAAGATCATAAAATTATTTATGATACGGATATGGGCTATATGGGCGATGACTCTATTGCTTTATTTGCTCTTTTACAGGCTGATAAAGCCGGATACATTGATCTTTTAGGCGTTACCTCCGTTGGAGGAAATGAACTGATTGCTCCAGGTACTGCAGCTATTTTAAATCAACTTGAACGGCTTGAGCGTACCGATATTCCAGTATATAAAGGAATAGATGTGCCTATTAGAGGTTTTAGAGATTTAGAAGCAGAGGGAAAAGTATTTGGCGGTTTTGCTTGGACCGGAGGCTATCGTCAATTAGAACATTACACCTTAGATTATAAAAATTTAGGCGAGTTAGAAAATCCGGATTGGGGCATTCCCAAAACAGATGTACAAGAACAAGATGCTGTAGATTTTATGATTGAACAAGTGCACAAATACCCCGGTAAAGTAACCATTTTTGCTGTAGGTGCTTGTACAAACGTTGCTCTTGCAATTATGAAAGACCCCACCTTTGTTAAAGAAGCAGCAGGTATTGTTTACATGGGCGGTGCCATTGATGTACCGGGTAATGCCAGTACGTTAGCAGAGTTTAACTGGTGGTACGATCCTGATGCAGCTGCCATTTGCTTAGAAGCAGATTGGGAGTATCAACTTATTGTTCCTCATGATGTGGCTCCAAAAGTATTAATGGCAAAAGATGTATACGATATGTATGAAGCTAAAAACAATACGTTAATTACTGAATTACTGGTAGAAAAACTGGGGCCAACTTACGAAGAAAACCCCACTAAAACCGGTTACTGTTGGGATCCTATTACAGTAGGTGTGTTCCTTTGTCCGGATTTGATTACCCAAAGTGAAGTACGAGATGTAGCTATGGAAACTACTAAAGGATACTGTTATGGTAAATCTTTATCATGGAAACAAGGAGTAGGCCCTTATAACTCCTCTGCCTGTACCATTATTTTTGATGTAGACAGAGACGGTTTCTGGACCTTAATGTCTGACCTGTTCGGTACAGAATTTAAGTAAAGAGAAAGAACTTTATAAAAAACTTCGGAAAGAAAATCCTCTCCCCTCCTTTATTGTAAGAAGGGGAGAGGAGGCACTACAATACTCCTTTTGTTAAAATAAGGGCGGCATAGAGAGCCTTTTCTCCGGTTTGTATGGTGGCATAAGCTTTTTTACTTCGTTCATAAAAGGCAAATCGTTCTGCGTATCCAATTTTGCCATGAGAATCATGCTTTTGAATAATTGTAGAAAATTCTTCCCAAATTTCAGGGGTGTTTCCTTCCAAAGTACCGGGAACTACTTCCATTAAGATGACATTTTCATCTACAAAGGAATCAAGGGGTATAAGCTGTAAAATAGCATCTAACAGTTGCGGCACGTTATGGCCGTCACAGCGGTGACAGCGTTGATTCATTGAAGCTGCGGGAAAGTTTCCATCGCCAATGACAATTTCATCTCCATGGCCCATTTCTGCTAAAGTTTTTAAAAGATCGGGAGAGATGATGGGGGAAATTCCTTTTAACATGGTAAAATGCTCCTTTCAAAGTAAGCAGGGGTAAATGAAGCCGAACTAAAGTAGGATGAGTTGTAAATTGGATTAAAGAAAGTACTCTTTATTAGAAAAATTCGATACAAAAGGAAAAACTCCTTTATGTTTACTAAAAAAAACTAAACAAATATAAAAAAACGCTAAAAAAGAAACAAAATTTCAATAAACATGTTGACATTGGGAAAAAGCAGGCATATAATAAAAGCAATAAGATGTATAGAAATTAGATGTAGATAAGAAAAACTTTAAACTTCATAAAACCAAAGGAACTGGCTTATATTTGGCATTAAAGCATTAAAAAGGAAGGGTTCAAATGACTTTTAATGAATACCCATCAGATCAAGAAGCAAAAGCATTGATTGTTGAAATTGGGAGAAGAATGTACCAAAAAAATTTTGTAGCAGCCAACGATGGTAATATTACCTGTAAAGTATCTGCTGATACCTTTTGGGCTACCCCTACAGCGGTTTCTAAGGGCTTTATGACAGAGAATGAACTGGTGAAGCTCCATATTGACGGAACCATTATTGAAAAGGGAGATAAACTTCCTTCCTCAGAAATTAAAATGCACTTACGTATTTATAACGAAAACAGTGCCATTAAGGGAATCACCCATGCCCATCCTCCTTACTCAACAGCTTTTGCCATTGCAGGAATGCCTTTAGATCAACCGGTTTACCCAGAAGCCTTTGTTAATTTAGGGGTAGTGCCTTGTGTGCACTACGAAACCCCGGGAACTGATGGGATAGCGGATTCTGTTGCTCCTTATTGTAAGGATTACCATGCTTTGCTTTTAGCCAATCACGGAGCTGTTACTTGGGGAAACTCTTTAATGGATGCCTTTTATCGCTTAGAATCCTTAGAGCACTTTGCAATGATTCTGATGATGACGGAATTTGTTTTGAAAAAATCCAATAAACTTAGTCAAGATCAAATGGTTGAGTTAATCGAACTTAGAAAAACCATGGGAAGAGAAACCAAAGTAGTACCTTCTTGCCTTGATTATCCTGTAAATAAAAAAGATGTAATATGCTCCCAACCGCCTCTAGAAAAACCGTAAAATTGTGAATGAAAAAAATATGATGAATGAATCAAAGAAGTAACCGTAAAACTGATTGAAAGAAAAAATTGATTGAAGAAGTAGTCAAATCAAGAGCTGATTAAATTAAAGCTGAGAACTGTAAAATGTATTTTCATTGGTGAACTGATGAGTTTAAATATAATGAAAGGTTTTATTTGTGTACTTGGATTTTTTAAAAATCTATTTATAAATGATGATGTGTAAAGGGGGTTAGGCAAATTCAGCGCGAGGAAAGTAACAGTATAACTACACAACTCAAACAACAAAACGAACAATTTATAGGAGGAAAAACAATGAAAAAACTCATTTCTATGCTTCTAGTTCTAACAATGTTGGTAGGTGTTGGTGCAATGGCACTGGCAGAAGAAAAAGCAGCCAATCCCGTAGCCGGGAAAAAAGTAGCTTATGTCATGTTGTTACCATCCGCAACAATTTTCCAAATGTGGAAAGATTCCTGTGCAGATTTATGTAAAGAGTTAGATGTGGAATTTGCCGAGTTTTTCTGCGAAGGCGACTTTAACAAATGGCAAGATACCATTCGTACTTGTGCAACTGCAGGTTACGACGGACTTCTTGTTAGCCACGGGAACCAAGACGGATCCTATGTTTTCTTAAAAGAAATCAAAGAAGAATATCCTAACATGGAAATCGTTTGCTTCGACACCCAATTTTACACCGACGGAGAATACCAAAAAATTGAAGGTATTACCCAAATGTTCCAACAAGATAAGAGCTTGGTAACAGTTTTACTAGACGAAATGATTGCTAAATTTGGCGAAGGCGCTCGTTTAGTTAAAGTATGGCGTGGTCCTAACTTTAACAGCCCCTTTGACAGACGTGAAGTAGGCTGGAAAGAATACGAAGAAGCCGGCAAAATTGTTACTGTTGGCGAAGTACAGCCCTTAACCGACTCCGTAGACTCTGCTAATGCTGTAACAGCTGCATACCTTCAAGGGCTAAATCGGGAAGATGTAGATGGGGTTATTGCTTATTATGACCTATATGGACAAGGGGTATATAATGCAATTTTCGAAAACGACAACTTTAACGGCGCCAATGGCGATGCTATTCCTATGGCCTCTGTTGATATTGACCCTGTTGACGTAACCAATATGTTAACTCGCCCTGATATTTGGATGGCAGCCGGTACCACCGACTGGACTTTAAATGGCGAAATCGGTATGCGTTTGTTAATGCTTCAACTAGCTGGCGAACAAGACAAAATTTTTGATCCCGCTACTGGCGAATACGGAGTAGATGTTGTTGAAGTACCCGGTTCTGCTATCTTAGCTTCTGCTCTAAAAGCAGACTCTACTGTAGAAAATCTAAACGAAATTGCAGAAGACACTTATGGCAACCTATCTTATCTGTCTGTTGCAGATTGGATGCCTGCAGACTTATTGCATAAATAATACTGTTATATTAACCAAAAGGTAATTTTTGGCGAAGGAGCAAAGGAAAACTTCCCTTGTTCCTTCGCCTTAATAGAAAAGAGGGAAAGCATGAATAAAGTTACCTTAGGAACCAGAAAAGTATCCATTGAATTTCCTGGTGTAAAAGCCCTTAAAGAGGTAGATTTTGAAGTAACCACTGGGGAAATTAGGGCAGTGGTTGGGGCTAATGGTGCCGGAAAATCTACTCTGATGAAAGTGCTGGCAGGGGCAAACCCCAGTTACACAGGTGAAGTTTATTTAAACGACCAAGTGATTGAAGTGAGAACCCCCCTTTCAGCTAAAAAAATTGGGATTCAAATTGTTTATCAAGAGGTAGACACAGCTTTAATTCCTACATTTTCTGTTGCAGAAAATGTGATGCTTAATGATACGGTAATTAATAAGGGGAACGCTTTTGTCAATTGGCCTAAAATGAAAAAAAATGCACAAAAAGTGCTGAATCGTTTACAAATCAAAGTAAATCCAAACAAATTGGTACAAGAGCTAACATTAGCAGAAAAGCAAATGGTGTTAATTGCCAGAGCCATTCAGTCAGATTGTAACTTTTTAATATTAGATGAACCTACAGCACCTTTAAGCAATACAGAAACCACCGAATTGTTTAAATTGGTAAAGCATTTAAGAGAAACAGAGAACATTGCCATTATTTTTATCTCCCATCGAATCAATGAAATTGTTCAAATATGTGACCAATATACTGTTATGAGAAACGGAGAAATTGTAGACACTACCCTTATCACAGAAAAAACAACTACCGGAGAAATTGTAGAAAAAATGTTAGGGCGAACTTTTGAAGAAACTTTTATCAAAGAAAAAACGGATATAGGGGAAGTATTGTACGAAACACAAGGCCTCTGCGGAGCAGAAGGAAAAATAAAAGATGTTTCCATCCATGTACGTGAGGGAGAAATTGTTGGAATTGCTGGCCTTGTAGGGGGCGGAAAGTCAGAATTATGTAAAACCTTATTTGGAGATTACAAAAAAACCAAAGGGATCACTAAGCTAAAAGGGAAAAATATTAATATTAGAATTCCTTCACAGGCAGTAAAAAATCGTATGGCGTTAATTCCGGAGGAAAGGCGAAAAGAAGGAGTTCTTGTAGAAGAAAATGTTGATTTCAATCTATCGGTAGCAAATTTGGGAGACTTTTGTACCATGTCTTTCATCAACCGCAAAAAAACCCGTGCCAACGGGAAAAAGTATGTTGAAGAATTAGGAATTGTCACCCCTTCCATCTTCCAAGTTGTCAAGAACCTTTCCGGTGGAAATCAGCAAAAAGTATCTATTGGAAAGTGGTTAGCTGCCGATTGTCATTTATATATTTTTGATGAACCCACTAAAGGGGTAGATGTAGGAGCAAAAAGAGAAATATACCACCTGGTAAATGATATTGCCAAACAGGGAAATGGTGTAATTTATGCTACTTGCGAAAACTCTGAATTACTCTCTCTTACAGATCGGATTTACGTAATGTACGACGGACAGATTATGGCAGAATTGGAAACAGCGAACACCACAGAAGATGAAATTATGTATTACGCAGTTGGTGGTAAAGCAAAAGATAAACAAAGAAAAATTGGGTAGAAAGTGGGGGAAAAGATCATGACCTTAATAAAATCCGAAAAAAGCAAAAAAGTAGTACGGTTTTTATTAGACTGGGCGGCTGTTATTACATTGGCGTTGTGCTTTATTATTTTCACCGTTAAAGCAGGCAACAAATTTATGTCAAAGGCCAACATGATTAATATTTTAAGGGCCATGTCCATTACCACAGTGTTTGGTATAGCAGCTACAGTAACCATGTCCACAGACGGATTTGACATGTCTATTTGTACCTTGGCCAGTTGTTCGGCTTATGTATTTGTAAGTATGTATTTATGGTATGGCCTATCTCTTGCCATGTCTATTGTAGTTTGTGTATTGGTAACCCTTTTAATGTATCAGTTAACCATGTTTTTAATTTTAGTCTGTAAAATACCCGATATGCTGGCTACAGTAGCTTTAATGTTTGTTCATCAAGGATTAGGGCAGTGGTATATTGGTGGCGGAGCTGTTTCTACAGGGATGAGATTACCTAACGGAAACCCTCCTGTACGTACTATGCTTTCAGATAGTTTCTCGTCAATTGGACGCTATCCTTTAATTATTATTATTATGGTAATATGCGTATTGGTTGCTTATGTTTTTTTGGAACATACAAAATACGGCAGGTATATGTATGCCATTGGAGGCAATAAAACTGCTGCCAAATTATCTGGGATCAACGTAAAAGGTTACCGCTATTTAGCCGGTTTAATTACAGCGGTGTTCATTGCTATTGGCGGTATTTTAGTAGCCTCCAGAGGAAGCTCTGCCCAAGTAGGGGCTGCAGACAACTATTTTATGCAGGCTATGGCGGCAGTGTTTGTAGGACGCTCTGTGGGTGGAGCGGAAAAACCCAATGCATTAGGTACTATGCTGGGAGCAATGCTGGTGTCTACCTTGGAAAATGGCTTAACCATTATGGCGGTATCGTACTATGTATTACCTGCGGTAAAAGGTGCAGTGTTGGCCTTGGCCCTTATCGCGGCTTATGCAACTAAAAAAGAAGAATAAAAGTAATTGTTTGTGGCAAATACAAGGAGGGATAACCATGTCACGGTATAATGAGTATTTTTTAATGACCATTGATGATGTGATTGATTACGTGTTGGAAAAGCTTCCCAATTACGGTTGGGACAAACAAAGTCTTCAAACCAAAGAAATTGGAGACGGTAATTTAAACTATGTGTTTAGGGTTTGGGACAATCAGGGAAATAGTGTTATTGTAAAGCACGCAGGGCTTACCTTGCGCATTTCTGAAGATATGAAAATATCTACAGACCGAAATCGTATTGAGTCGGAAATTTTACAATTACAAGAACGTTATGCCCCGGGATCTGTTCCTAAAATTTATATGTATGATACTGTAATGTCTGCTTGTATCATGGAAGATTTATCCGACCATGAAATGATGCGTACAGCCATGCTTAAACATCAAACTTTTCCTAAATTTGCAGAAGATATCACCACTTTTATGGTGAATACCTTGCTTAACACAACAGATGTGGTGATGGAACATAAAGAGAAAAAAGAATTGGTAAAAAGTTTCATTAACCCGGAATTGTGCGAAATTACAGAAGATTTGGTTTTGTTAGAACCCTATAATGATGTAAATAAGCGAAACCTGGTCTTTGAACCCAACAAAAATTTTGTTGAAAAAGAACTATATCAAGATGAAAAACTTCACTTAGAAGTGGCAAAGCTGCGTTTTGCGTTTATGAATAATGCCCAGGCCCTTCTTCACGGTGATTTACATACTGGCTCTATTTTTATTAAACCTGACAGCACCCGTGTGTTTGACCCTGAGTTCGCCTTTTTTGGCCCTATGGGCTATGATGTAGGAAATATTATTGCCAACTTGGTTTTCGCTTGGGATAACGGCCATGCTTCCGATGATAAGGCTTTTTGTGATTGGTGTGAAAAAACCATTGAAGAAGTAATAGATTTATTTAAAGAAAAATTTATAAAAGCCTTTGATGAAAAGGTTACAGATCTTATGGCAAAGACCAAAGGATTTAAAGAAGCTTACTTAAACAGTATTCTAGCAGATACTGCAGGATTTACCGGTACAGAACTTATTCGCCGCACGGTGGGAATGGCTCAGGTAAAAGATGTTACCTCCATAGAAAATGAAGAAAAAAGAGCCTTAGCGGAACGAATAAATATTATAATGGGAAAAAACTGTATCATGAACCGAGAAAAATTTACCACTGGCGCCGCTTACGTTAAAGCTTTAAAACAGGCTTTGGCACAAGAAGCATGATAACAAATATAACAGAATAAGGGGATACTATGAATAAAATCAATATTATGAATATCGATACTGTAAATATAGATGATGAAAAAAGTGCACTGGTAATTATTGATCAAACCCAGCTGCCGGGGAATGTGGAAATTTTATATTTAACAGAACAAAAAGAAATTTGGGAAGCCATTTACCTGTTAAAAGTTCGTGGTGCCCCTGCTATTGGGGTGGCTGCTGCTATAGGGGTTTATTTGGCGGCAAAGAGCATTAAAAAAACAACCTACGAAGATTTTTATGCTGAATTTAAAAAAGCAAAAGACTATTTAGCTTCCTCAAGGCCCACAGCAGTCAATTTATTTTGGGCATTAGACCGTATGGAAAAAGTAGTGCTAAACCACAAAAGGAACACTCCTGAAGAAATTATTTCCCTCCTCCATGATGAAGCTATAGCCATTCGCGATGAAGATATATGGGTATGTAAAATGCTTGGCGAATATGGTCTTACTTTAATTAATGATGGAGATGGAATTTTAACCCACTGTAATGCGGGGCAATTGGCAACGGTAAAATATGGTACTGCCTTAGCACCAATTCATTTAGGACGAGAGAGAGGCATGAACTTTAAAGTATTTACAGACGAAACCAGACCCTTGTTGCAAGGAGCCAGGCTTTCTGCCTTTGAATTGGTATCCAATGGAGTGGACACAACAGTTATTTGTGATAATATGGCCTCTCAAGTGATGAAAAATGGCTGGGTAGATGCCATCTTTGTGGGCTGCGACAGGGTAGCAGCTAATGGCGATGCAGCCAATAAAATTGGCACTTCAGCAGTGGCAATTTTAGCTAAACATTACAATATTCCTTTTTATGTATGTGCACCTACCTCCACCATTGATATGGAAATTCTAACCGGAAAAGACATTCCCATTGAAGAGCGGCCTGCACATGAAGTAACGGAAATGTGGTACAAGGAACGCATGGCACCTGAAGGGGTAAAGGTATATAATCCTGCTTTTGATGTAAGCGAAGCAGATTTGATTACAGCCATTATTACAGAATATGGTATTGCAAAAGCGCCCTATAGTGAAAGTTTAAAAGAAATTTTCAAGAAAAAAGAAGAAGCACAAAAATAACTATAGTATACAAGCTGTTCTTTTACAGAAAGTAGGGAGAAACAATGAAAAAAATCATGAATAGTCCTGAAAATTTTGTACCTGAAATGTTGGAAGGGATTTATGCTTCTCATCCTAAGGAACTAACTTATGTAGAAAATGATCTACATTGCTTAATACGCAAACAATTAACCCCTGGAAAAGTAGGGATTATGACCGGTGGAGGTTCAGGGCATCTTCCTTTGTTTTTAGGTTATGTTGGAGAAGGAATGCTAGATGGCTGTGCTATAGGAGATGTATTTCAATCTCCCAGTAGTGAACAAATTTTAGCTGTAACCAAAGCCATCAATCAAGGTGCCGGGGTACTATATATTTACGGTAATTATAATGGAGATATTTTTAACTTTGATATGGCCGCTGAAATGGCAGATTTTGAAGAAAACATTAAAGTTGGAACCGTTATTGCCGGGGAAGATGTAGCCTCTAAGGCCCCTAAACCGGGAGAAAAAAATACGCGCCGAGGAGTAGCAGGTATTTTCTTTGTATATAAATGTGCAGGCGCAGCTGCTAAAATGGGAAAAAATCTTCAACAAGTGAAAGCTGTTGCACAAAAAGCCTGTGACAATGTACGTACTATGGGGGTGGCGCTAAGCTCCTGTATTGTACCTAAGGTAGGAAAACCCAGTTTTTCTATTGGGGAAGACGAAATGGAAATTGGTATGGGAATTCATGGAGAACCTGGAATCCGCAGAGGAAAATTGCAACCAGCAGATGAAATTACCCAGGAAATGCTTTTGCCTATTTTAAAGGACATTCCTTACATAAAAGGAGATGAAGTGGCCTTATTGGTAAACGGCCTTGGGGCAACGCCTTTAGAAGAGTTATATATTATGTCTCGAAAAACCCATCAAATCCTTGAAGAAAAGGGAATCAAAGTTATTAAGACCTACGTTGGAGAGTTTGCTACTTCTATGGAAATGGCAGGGGCATCTCTCTCCCTGTTAAAGGTAGATGAGGAATTAAAAGAATACCTTCAGCAAGAAGCCGATACACCGTTCTTTAAGCAATTTAAATGATAAGGGTGATAGAAATGTTAGATGCGGTCAAACTGAAGGAGCTGTTTTTTTACTGGGCAAAAATCATGGAAGAACACAGAGAAGAACTGATCACGTTAGATGGAGTTTGTGGCGACAGTGATTTAGGATTAACCATGGAAAAAGGCTTTAAGGCTGCAGCAAAAGCTGTAATGGACAGTGAGGAAACAGACCTTGGCAAGTTGGTTTATCAAAGCGGTAAAGTAATGAGCCAAGCGGTTCCTTCTACTATGGGTACACTAATGGCATCAGGTTTTATGAACGCAGGAAAAGCTTTAAAGGGAAAAGAAAGCCTTCCCTTTAAAGAGATTGAACTCTTTTTTAAAGCCTATTATGAAGGGGTACAAAAAAGAGGAGGGGCCCAAGAAGGGGAAAAAACATTTTTAGACGGTTTAGGACCAGCGCTAAAAGTATTTGAAGAAAAAGAGAATGGAGATGAAGCTCAAAGAGCCCAAAAAGCCTTAGAAGCTGCTAAACAAGGCTATGAAAACACTTGCACCATGGTGGCAAAACATGGTAGAATGGCTATTCGCGAAGAAAAATCAAAAAAAATTCATGATCCCGGCGCGCGGGTAGCTGTATTACTGGTTCAAGGCTACAGGGAGCTTTTAGCAGAAGGAGAAAGGACATGAGCATAACTGTTCGTGATATTGCCCAAAAAGCAGGTGTGTCCCCGGCAACGGTATCCTTAGTCATTAATAATAAAAAAGGGGTTAGTGAAAAAACTCGGTTACGAGTACGAGCCATTATGGAGGAATATAATTATCGGCCCACCACCAATGGAAAAGAGCAGCTACGGTTGGTAGTAGTTAAGTTTAGAAAACATGGAATTGCACTTGAAGAAAACCAAGGTTTTGTTGCTGCCATTGTAGACCATATTGAAGTAGAATCCCGTAGGCTGAATATGGCCTTTGCCCTAATCAATTGTGATGGAAACAATGTGGAAAAAGTATTTGTCGACTTAAATGAAGATCCACCTCAAGGAGTAATAATTGTAGGAACGGAACTTTCCGATACTGAATATCTCCTCCTTAAAAAACTTCAAATGCCCTATGTGGTGCTGGATAACAGTATGGGTTATGAAGATATAGACAGCGTTGTAATGGATAACCGAAATATTATGTTGGCAGCAGTGAATAATTTATATACCTGTGGCCATAGAAAAATTTGGTACTTTAAAAGCAACCAACAAATTAATAATTTAGATGAGAGATATGAAGGCTATTTAAGGGCTGTGGAAGATTTGGAGCTTTTTCTGCCCGAACCTATTTATTTAACCCCTACTCTAAAAGGAGCCTACAAAGATATGAAGACACTTTTAGAAAAAGGGAAGTATGTTCCTAAAGGGGCAGCTGTAGCTGATAACGATACCATTGCTATTGGAGCACTTAAAGCTATACAGGAAGCAGGCTATCAGATTCCTGAAGACCTATCGATTATAGGGGTAGATGATATTCCTTTTAGTGCAGTAACTACCCCGGCATTAACAACTGTACGCATTTCCAGAGAGGCTCTTGGGAGCTTAGCAATAGAAATTATTCTAAAAAGAATAGCCCATCCAAAGTGGCCCTGTATGAAAATGGCTATAGGTGGTAAATTGATTTGCCGTGGTACAACCAGAGTAGTCGGAAATGGGTAAACTGCTAAAATAGGATGTTCCGTTGTAGTGGAAATGGCTAGCAGTAAAAACAGAAAAAGTAAAAAAATAAAAAAATAGAAACAAGAGAAACCGACAATAGGTTCATATTGTCGGTTTTTTCTATAAAAAAAACACGTTAGATGCAGGGTTCAAAAAAGAAACCATGGATAAACTAAGCAAGGTCGCTTAAACTCTTTTCTCTATCGGAATTTGCGAACATCTCTTGAAACGAACCGACCTCCTAAAGAAAGGGAATATATATTCAAAAGGTGAATTGTCAAGTCAAGTGCACCATCTGTAGAAATACTTGAATAGGTGATT
>CAZEIB010000032.1:5657-14482 GCA_964511785.1 uncultured Oscillospiraceae bacterium | reverse complement strand
CACAAAACATGAATGGCTTAGGACAAACCTTAGTAGAAATTAAGCCGTAAACCTAAAAGGACAGCCACTTTTATGGTTGTCCTTTTTTAAAAAGGAGGGATACCATGACCATTTTAGAGGCAATACAAGACTGTAAAGAAAAGCGCCCCAATCAATTTAGCGATGAGGATATGATTGGTTGGCTTAGTGATGTGGAATTGAACTTAGTTCATGGGGTATTTAGTAAGTATGAAGGATTTGAAAAGGAAAAGGCTTTTACCGGCTACGAAAAAGAAGTTGACCAAAACCAAGGCCTTTTATTGAAAGCTCCCTATGACAGCTTATACCGCTACTGGCTCTATGCCATGGTGGATTTACATAATAACGATATTACCCGTTATAACATGGCAGCCACCATGTATACCCAGCAAGAGGCGGCTTTTAAAACTTATATGGTGCAAAACTTTAAGCCCCTTCAAAGGGCGAAAATTAACCATAAGTGGCTGGGGAAGAATAAAAAAACAGACCTCAACAACCCCTTAGGATAAGGAGGGTGTAAATGAAATTACCTTTTTTAGAAGGAAGCCCCGTATCAAGGGACAATATCACTTCCTTTTTAGGGCTGAACCAACGGGAAGTAATTGGAGATAACGAGTTTAGCGCTATGGAAAACTTAACAGCAGATAAGTTTCCCCTACTTTCTCCAAGGGAGAAAAGAAGGCTTTGCCATGCCTTTGATAAGCCTCACGGGATATTTGGGAAAGACAACTTGCTATGGGTAGATGGGCGAAGCTTGTATGATAATGGCCTTAAAGTAGCCGATGTGGAAGATAATGACAAAACCTTTGTAGGTATGGCAGGGTATGTGGCTATTTACCCTGACCAAATCATTTATAACACTACGGATAAATCGGTAAAGAAAATGAACCATAGCTTTACCACCATAGGGGATACGAAATATACCTTGTGTGATAGTGAAGGGAAGGATTACGATTATGTAATTTCTCCTGAACCTCCTGTTGACCCTGTAGGGAACCAGTATTGGTTGGATATTAGCGGCAGTGTAGCCAGTTTAAAACAGTATTCTCCCTATAGTGAGCAGTGGAGCAATGTGCTAACCACTTATGTAAAGGTGGCGGTAACAGGGATAGGAGCAGGGTTTAAAGCCTATGACGGGGTGAAAATTACAGGAAGCGATTTAGAGAGCCTGAACATGAACGAAGAAGGCAGCGGCTATGTGATTTTACAACAGGCAAAAAAGGATTATGTGGTAGTGGTTGGGATTTTAACGGGGGAGAAAGTGCAAACCACCCCTGTAACCATTGAACGAAAAGCCCCGGACATGGATTTTGTGATAGAAGCCAATAACCGCTTATGGGGCTGTAGTGCCAAGAACCATGAAATTTATGCCAGTAAACTGGGAGACCCTTTTAACTGGTATGCCTATGAAGGACTGGCTACCGACAGCTTTGCCGCTACCATTGAAAGTGATGGAGAATTTACAGGGATAGCTAACTACTTAGGACAGGTACTATTTTTTAAGGAAAACCATGTCCATGAGGCTAGAGCAGGAGCATGGCCACCTACCTTAAGCAGCTACCCTATTACAGGAGTACAAAAGGGCAGTGAAAAAAGTTTGGCCATGGTGGGGCAAACCTTATTTTATAAAGCTTTAGATGGGGTGATTGCCTATAACGGAGGAATGCCTCAACTGGTATCTCAACCCCTGGGAGGGAAAATATATAAAAATGCCGTGGCAGGCTCCACAGGGTATAAATACTATATATCCATGGAAGAGGAAACAGGCGCCAGTCACTTATTTGTATATGACATGAAAACCAATTTATGGCATAGGGAAGATGAAACCAAAGCCTTGTGGTTTGCAAGGTGTATTTCCGACTTGTTTTATGTAGGAGTAGATAACAAACTTTATGCTGTAACCCGAAATGAAAAGGCCATGGTTTTTGCAGGGGCAGAAGATAAAGGGGAGTTTAACTGGTTTGCTCAAACGGGGGATATGTTATTACAAAGGCCGGACAATAAGTTTATCAGCAAAATACAATTAAAAATGGAAATGGGAGAAGGGGCAAAGGTGAGGGTACTGTTTGAGTATGATTCTTCAGGGGAATGGGTTCAAAGGTATGCCTATACCCACCAAAGCCCCAAACGTGCCTTTACTATTCCTATTATTCCTATGCGTTGTGATCATTTTAAAATGCGCTTAGAGGGAAGTGGAGAGGTGAAAGTGTTTTCTGTTTCTAAACATATGGAACAGGGGAGTGAGTTGTAATGAGCAGTTTTACCAGCCTATTGCCTAACCTGAACCCTTATGCTAACCAAAGTGAAGGGGAGAAGGTGGCGGAGCTTCAAACCATTGTGTTTAATTTGATTAAAAACTTAGATGGGGCTTTATCCAGTTTAGACGAACGGAACTTTTCCCCAAGCTATCAAAGGGCTACCATGGATGTAAAAGAGGCGGCCATAAAGGTGCTTGAAATGATGGAGCCGGGGAAACCTTTAGCAGAAGATACTTTGCAGAACCGCTTTAAAAAGTTAAGGGAAGCCATTGCCGATAACGCCACTGAAATAACCCAAATGTTTACCGTATCCCTAAATCAAACGGCCAGTACCCTATTAAGCAAAGTACAGGAAGATTATGCCGCCAAAAGCGATATTGCAGATTTACACTCAAGAATAACCAGTGAAATAGAGCAGACTTCTTATGATGTGATGATGAAGTTTACAGAAAACCATGATTATGCCATTGGTATAGACGGCCAGTTGCAGGAATTAAAAGAAACCTTGCAAACGTATATCCGCTTTACCTTAGAGGGAATAGAAATAGGGAAGTTAGGCAGCCCCTTTACCGCCAAGTTTGACAATACGGAACTGGGCTTTTACCAAGACGGGACAAAGATTGCTTACTTTGCCAACAACCAGTTGTTTGTGGTACGGGTGGAAACGGAGAAGTTATCCATTAAAGGGGCAGGGAACGGGTATTTGGAAATAAGCCAAAGTGGTACAGGGATTGTGGGAAGGTTTAGGAGGGGATAGGATGGGGCAGTTAGTATATGTTGGAACTTTTACGGAGTGGAAGAGGGTAAGCAAAAACAGCCCTATATATTTTGCTCCTGATAGTGTAGACAGCACCTATGAACACGGGAACTTCTATTTTACTGGTGTAAGTAAAGGTTTTTTGAATGCATATGGTGGAGATGAATACGAATCAGGTGGATACGTCTTGATTGTTTCAGGGTATTTTTGGAGTGCTTCTGGAGCTGGAATCCGTGAAATTGGTAGATTTAATACATCTTATCTTCCTAACTCAGGTAAGGCGCGACTTGAAAACTTTACATTTACAGCAACTGAAGAAACCAAAAAGCTAATGGAAAAAGAAGCGCCGTGGCAAATTAGATTTGACGTAACTGGGCAACCTGTAACATTCGGGCCGAAGGATAAAATGATTTTAACTTTCTATACAGAAGAAAGAAACGGGGTTAGTGCCTTTGTTGTTTCTCCTTCGGTTGAAATAGGTAAAACCATCTATGGTACCCTTACTCTTAAACAAAATACCAACCGTCATAAGGTGACTTTGTCTATAGGGAATAAGAGCCACGAAATCAGTTTATCTGCAGGTTCAAATGCTTTTAGCTACATCATTCCTATGGATTGGTGTAATGCCATTACCCATTCAGGCAGAGGGCAGGCAGTTTGTAAAGTAGAAACCATTGACGCCCAAGGAAAAAGCTTAGGTACCACTCAAAACAACTTTACCATTACCGTTCCTTCTTCTGTTGTACCTACTATTGGTACTTTTGCCTTAAAACCCCAAAACCCCAACAATGCCCTTGGTAATCAATACATTCAAGGGAAAAGTAAATTATTGGCTCAATTTACTTGTGGCTTGGCCTATGGTAGTCCTATTGCCAGCTGGACAGTGGAAGGGGCAGGAGTTGCAAAAACGGGGAGTGGGGCGCCAAATACAACAGATTGGAATGAAATAGGAACTCTGACAAATGCAGGGAATGGACAAGTTGTTACATTAACCCTTACTGACACAAGGGGAAGGAAAGCAGTTAGAACTTTAAGTATTAACGTTGCAGGGTATACGGTGCCTAAGATTCATACAGCCCAAGTGTTTAGGTGTAATGCAGAAGGGGTGGCAGATGAGGAAGGAACCTCGGTATGGGTGAGGGCTACTTGGAGCTATACAGCCCTTGGAGGGGGGAATACCATTGAAGCAAGGGCAAAGTATAAAGGAAGAAAAGATAATATTTGGATAGATCAGGGTGTTTTAATTCAAGACACAGGCAAGGTGATTGGGGCAGGACAGTTTCTATCCACCGGAGAATACGATGTGGCCATTGACTTAAAAGATTTGTTTGGCACGGTAACCACCCTATATCCAATAAATGTAGAAAAGGTGGTATTTGACTTACAGGAAGATAGGGCAGCTTTTGGAATGAGGGCAAGCAAAGGGATGATTCACGAGATACCTAAAAACTGGAATTATAGTGGAGGCGGTTACTTTGCACAAAACAAAAATCAGCATCCATGGCACGAGTTTTTTAATATTTATGATGGGGATTTAGGACGATGCGGTTTGATAGTAATGGATGGACAAAATGCAGCGTTGAGTCCGCAACTTGGAATATGGGTTTTTACACGTGATGCAAATACCGGAAAAATGTTAACAAACGCTGAAGCATACAGGTTTCCACGGGCAGATGTGGGTCGGAGCAATGTAGGGTTTTACAACATCTTGACAAGTAAAAATCCCGTTGTTATTACAGAAGGAGGAACCGGGGCTAAAGATGTTGTAACAGCAAGAATCAACCTAATGTACATTAACGACAAAATAAATACTAATAACTTTAATGATTATAAGACATGGGCAGATTTAAAAGGAATAGTGAACGGATTTTTCGGTTCATTGATTGCCAACAAGCCTACCGGTTATGGCCATGTTGTTAGTTTTGGCAACGGTGGGGAAGTATTTCAGTTATATTGTGCGGCTGCGCATGGTGCTATATACCGAAGAGGAGCAAACTATAGCGGCTGGGGTGGAAATGGAACCAATGGTAAAGATGCTTGGGTGAAGCTATTAGATGAAACTGACCTGCCCTCTATTAAAGCCAATATACAGGTAGGGCAAATTGCAGTAAGCACCATTGCAGGCAGTGACGCAACAAAAAGTGTAACCTTCTCTCCTGGATTTTCTTCCACTCCTTATGTATTTTTGGCTTTATCGGAAGGGGGGTCTGGTGGGTTTTCTACTAAGGTTGGTGTTAGAAGTGCTACCGGGTTTACAGCAGTAGTAACCAATCATTTAAATGTAAACAGAAACGGTTATTTATTATGGTTGGCTGTGGCGTAAGGGAGGAATAGGAATGACTTATGTAAAGATGAACGAAGAGGGTTTTGTAGAAGAAACGAGAAACACAGGACTTGAAGAAGACGGGTTTATTAAGTTGGAAATAGAAAAGCCCTTTGCTGACGGAGAGCAAATTTTCTTTTGTAAAATAGAAAAGAGAATAGTGGTAGAAATGGATGAAGAAGGAAAAGAGATAGAAATAGAAAAGAATTTTCCTATGCTAGATGAAGGAAAATGGGCTAACCGCTTAAAGGAAAGGGAAGAAGAAAAAGCTTTATGGGAAGAACAACAAAAAGAAGAAGAAAAAGTAGAAATTGCCCAACGAATGTTTACCCCTATGCTCATGCGTATGGCTACCCCAATGATGGCAGACGAAGAAGGGGAGGAGCTTTTGCCTATTTTACCCATATGGGAAGTTGGAAAAACCTATAAGCAGGGGGAGATTATTAAGCACAAGGACTTGGCTTACCGCATTGTGCCTGAACAGGTAATTGCGCAAGAACATCAGCCTCCTGACGGAACAGGACTATTGGCTGTGTACAGGCCTTTAAGCCCTAACCAAGATATAGCAGACGGAAGCAAAGAAAAGCCTTATGAATTTACGGAAGGCATGGATGTGTTTAAGGGTAAGTACTACACCTATGAAGGAAAGTTGTATACCCCTGATAGAGATGTGCCTAATTGCACCTATTACCCAGGGCGGGCAGGAGTGCATTTTTGGCTGTTGGTTGAAGATGAACCTAAAGAACCTATCCCAAGGGAACCCGAACCGGTAGAACCTGAACCTGAAAAACCCATAGAGCCTACGATAAAAGAATGGAAACAACCTTTAGGAGTTCAGGATGCTTATGCTGTAGGGGTGAAAGTAACTTATCAAGGGAAAACATGGGAGAACAGCCACCCTAACAACACTTATGCGCCCGGGGTGTACGGATGGAAAGTAATCAGTGGCTAAAATCGGGCGAAA
Source organism: uncultured Oscillospiraceae bacterium (assembly GCA_964511785.1). Taxonomy (GTDB): domain Bacteria; phylum Bacillota; class Clostridia; order Christensenellales; family Aristaeellaceae; genus CAYFQH01. Next base: position 8,162 of record CAZEIB010000032.1, on the reverse strand, counting down.
AACCATAGAAAATTTGAGAAAATGCCTTTATAGAAAGGAGATAGAAACATGGACGGATTAAAAAAGTTAGAAGAATATACCCCTACCATAGATAAAAATGCCCCTAGCTACAACCAATCACAGCAGGTGATTGACGCTTACAATAAAGTAAACCAACATCAACAAAATAAGCCGGGGGAATACCAAAGCCAGTATCAAAACCAAATAGATCAGATGGTGAACAATATTTTAAACAGGCCGAAGTTTGAATATGATATAAACCATGACCCTTTATATCAGCAATATAAACAGCAATATGTATCTCAAGGGCAAAAGGCCATGCGTGATACCCAAGGGCAGGCGGCTATGTTATCGGGCGGATACGGAAACAGCTATGCTACCGCTGCAGGGAATCAATCTTACAATGATTATTTGTCTAAACTTAATGCCATGGTACCCCAGCTTCAGCAAAACGCAAGGCAGTTTTATAACGAAGAAGGGGATAAGATGTATAAAAATGTGGGGTTAATGCAGGGATTGGAAGATGGCGCCTATGGCCGTTACAGGGATACTGTGGGGGATTGGCGCAGCGATAGAGATTATTACACCCAAGTGTACGGTGACGAATATGGCCGTGATTATGGCCGTTATCAGGACACCCTAGGCCAATGGAACAGCGATAGAGATTATATTGCTCAAATGGCCAGAGCCCAGCAAGAGCAAAGCAACTGGGAAAGAGAGTTTGCTTATAGGCAACAGCAAGATGCTTTGGCTGCGGCAAGGGCAGCTAGTGGGGCAGCTGCAGCAAATGCTAAGAAACCTAGTGGGGGAGGGAGTAAAACACTCCCTAAAAAAGAACTCAAAGCCTTTGTTCCTGTAGCAAAAAAAGAAACGCCTGCACAATACGCTATGGGTTACGATAAAGAACTATACGACGGAAAATATCGCAACAGTGGTTTTAGACTTGTTCCCCATCCTTATTATGATACAGTAACCCGCGAATAATACAGAAAAAAAGAACATTTTTTAAAAACCAATAAATAGTATACGAAAAAACCTTTTAAACTGGGGAGAGATTCCCCGGTTTTTTTTATATTCTTAATATAGCAGGAATTTCAATATTCTTGTAAAGAAAGGAGAAGAACATGGCAAAAGCACTAGCAGAAAAAGTGGTACAAACAGCTCTTGAACTGGTCAGAAGGCAACCTACGGTATCTTATAAGCAAATGGATTGCCAAGCTTTTTTAGAACATTGTATCAATGAAAACGGTAGCCCCAAAATAAACTACAGAGGGAGCAACGACATGTTTCGAAATGCCCTAAATTGGGTGGGTACCTTAAAAGAAGCAGAAACATTAGGGTATTTGCAGCCGGGGGTATGGGTTTTTATTCGAGATTTTGATGGAAAAGAGCCACAGAGGTATAAAAAAGACGGCTTAGGAAATGCCCATCATGTAGGTATGTATACCAAAAAACCGGGAATAGAAGTGGTGCATTCTTCTGCCAGTAGAGGAGGGGTATACCCTTCTACTTTAAAAAATGGATGGACTCATGTAGGTATTCCAAAAGATGTGATTTTTACTTGGCAAAACAAAGGGGGAAAGGAAGAAAATATGGAAGAGAGAAACAGAGAAAAACCTTTATTAAAAAAAGGAAAAAAAGGATTTACAAGTGAAGTAAAGTACTTACAAAGCATTCTTAAACAGCTAGGCTATTCCCTAGGAAGTGGAGGCATAGACGGAGTTTTTGGAAAAGCTACCCATGAAGCAGTGGTGAGTTTTCAAAAAAAACAAGGGATAAAAGCAGATGGGCTTGTAGGAAAAAACACTTGGCTTAAATTGGAAAAAGGTAGGACGGAAACTTTGGAAAAAGATGAAATGGCCTTAAATCAAGATGGGGAGGATATTGGCCCTAAAGCCAACCTTACTATTTTAGATTTAGAAAGAGAAGAAGTTATTATTTTACGTAAGGAGTATGACAAACGAGGATACCGTACAGAAATTAGCTACGGGTAAATAATTACAAAATACAAATCGTTAGAGAAGGGATATTTTATGAAAGAAGGATTGGATAAAATCATTAAAAGCCTATGGGGCATAGGAGGTTTTATTGCAGGGCTTTTTGATGGATGGGATGGAATGTTAACAGTATTGATGGTTGTAATGGCCATTGATTATCTATCGGGGATAATGGTGGGGATCATGAACAAAAGCCTTAAATCTTCTCATGGAGGTTTGGATAGCAAAATTGGTGCTAAAGGCATATTGAAAAAAGGTTTAATGCTATTGGTGGTATTACTTGCTGCCATGTTAGACCAAGGCCTTGGAGGAGAACAGGCCATGTTTCGCAATATGGTGGTGTGGTTTTATGTTGCCAACGAAAGTCTGTCCATTTTAGAAAACGTGGCGATGACAGACTTGCCTATTCCGCAAAAAATGAAGGAAGTATTGGAACAGTGGAAAGAAAAAGGAAACAAAACAGAAAAATAGTTAAGAGTAGGGCAAAAAGGTAAGGTAAAACCTTGGG
>CAZEIB010000032.1:0-5647 GCA_964511785.1 uncultured Oscillospiraceae bacterium | reverse complement strand
TCCCCTCTTTGCTATTGTGGAAGGGATGAACAAGTAATAAATAAAGGGGATTTACAATGGAAAAAGAAACATATGCAGATCCGTCGGCTTTAGGCCTCTTTGGTTTGGCGATGGTTACCTTGGTGGCTTCAAGCCAAAAATTGGGAATCACTATAGGTTTATCTTACGTATTACCATGGGCAATTTTTTTAGGGGCCATTGCCCAAATTATTGCAGGAATATTGGATTATAAAAAGAAAAATGTATTCGGTGCTACGGCTTTTATCGGTTACGGTTTATTTTGGCTTGGAATGGCTTTATCTTGGCTTATCAACATGGGCGCCTTAGGAGAAGTTCTTAAAAATGGGGTAGACCCTAATCAAATGGCCTTTGCCTTTGTTGGGTATCTGATTTTAACTTTGTTTTTAACCATTGGGGCGCTTACTACCAATAAAGTGTTATTTTTTATTTTTGTAGCCATTGACTTTTTATTTGTAGGGCTGGCTGTAAGCACCTTTATTCCTACAGGAAACATTCACAGCCTATTTTATAATATGGCTGCTGTGGCAGAACTGATTATTGCGCTGTTATCCTTCTACGGAGCAGGGGCTAATGTATTAAACAACCACTTTCAGCGAGACTTTTTACCTGTAGGAAAAGGGTTTAACTTGTTTAAAGAAAAAAACAGATAAGGGAAAAGCATCACAATATTGTGGTGCTTTTTCTTTGTAAATATAGGTGGAAAGGATAAGGATGATGAACAAAGGGAAAAAACCGGCGAATATGAAAGAGGGGTACAGGGCTTTAGTAAAGGGGATAAGAGCCTTACCCAAACTTAAAAAAGCCATTAAGAATAAAACCATATCCCAACCTTTTAAAGAGCGTATTATGCTGGCAGTAACCCAAGTAAACGGCTGTGCCATGTGCTCCTATGCCCACACAGCCATGGCCCTTGAAATGGGAATGAGCCAAGAGGAAATCCTTTCTCTTTTAGGGGATTCCATGGACCGAGTACCTCAAGAAGAGGGTAAGGCCATTTTATTTGCCCAGCATATGGCAGAAAACCGAGGGAAAGCCTCTAAAAAAGCCTATGAGGAAGTGTTGTTTACTTATAGAGAAGAAACAACTCAAGGAATTGTGGCAGCAGTTTATGTAATTTCTTTAGGGAATACCTACGGCATTCCTTTAGGTTCTTTAAAAGCCCGATTTAACAACAATAAAAGCAACACCAAAGATGAACGAAGCACTTTACTGTATGAGCTAATGATGCTAGGCAGCTGTATTTTGTTTTTGCCCTTTGCTTTTTTACAGGGTTTATTAGAAGAAGGAATCAAAAGGCCTTTTGTTTCTTTTGTAAAGGTAAAATAAAAAGAGTGTAATTGTTATAAAATAGTCAAAAATGTAAATGCCTTGATACTTTTTCATGGCATTTAGATTTCTTTGTTTTTTATGAAAGAAAGTTATAATTAATTTGAAAAAACTTAAGGAGGAGAATTGGTGAAAAAGCTATAACGGTTACTACTGTTGTATTTTTATTTAACCTGTTGATTTTAGGAGGTTTCTATGGCATTAAACAAAATCCCTCTACAGGCTTTGAGGCGGCTCCATCAGACAACTATATGAGCCAAATAATAAAAATCAGCCTTTTTGAATGATTACTCGCCCAACAAGGGGTATAACCTCCATTCATAGACAGGAGAAAATCTTTATGTTATATTATAAACAATAAACCTATGCAAAGTAAAGGTGGAGGAAGAGATGAGTTATAAAATTGCTGTAGCAGGTACAGGATATGTAGGCTTAGTAACTGGGGTGTGTTTAGCCCATACTGGGCTTAGTGTTACCTGTGTTGATATAGATGAAGATAAAATTGCTTTAATGAAAAGTGGGAAATCCCCTATTTTTGAAGAAGGCTTGGAAGAGCTGATGAAGGAAAACAAGGAGCGTCTTACCTATACCAGCGACTATCAGTTTGCCTACAAAGATGCAGATGTGGTTTTTATTGGAGTTGGTACACCTGAGCGAATCGATGGCTCTGCTAATTTATCGTATGTGTATCAGGTGGCAGAGCAAGTAGCACAAAACGCTACGAAAGATTGCATTGTGGTGGTAAAATCTACAGTGCCTATTGGCAGTAACGATAAAGTAGAGAAATTGATTCAAGAAAAAAAAGCAAACGATGTAAAAATTGAAGTGGCTAGCAACCCTGAGTTTTTGGCCCAGGGTACGGCTGTAAAAGATACTATACAGGCTTCGCGCATTGTTTTAGGGGTAGAAAGCCCTTGGGCAGAAAAAGTTCTTCGTAAAGTGTATGAAGGTTTTACCGATGTGCCGGTAGTGGTTACAGACAGGCGCAGTGCGGAAATGATTAAATACGCTTCCAACGATTTTTTGGCCTTAAAAATTTCTTATATTAACGAAATTGCCAACCTTTGCGAAATTGTAGGAGCTGACGTACAGGATGTAGCTTATGGTATGGGATTTGATAGCCGCATTGGCAATAAATTTTTGAACGCGGGCATTGGGTATGGGGGAAGCTGTTTTCCAAAAGATACGAAAGCCCTTCATTGGTTGGGAAATTATTACGATTATGAACTGAAAACGGTAAAAGCGACGATAGAAGTAAATGAACAACAAAAACTAAAATTAATTAAAAAATCCAGAAAATATTATGATGATTTAAGAAATAAAAAAGTCGCCGTGTTAGGCCTTACCTTTAAACCAGGTACCGATGATTTAAGGGAGGCGGCATCCCTACAAAATGTTCCTCTTTTATTAGAAGAGGGGGCAGACATTGTGGTTTATGATCCTATTGGAATGGAGAATTTTAAAAAGAAAAACCTTGGAGAAGTGACCTATGCAAACAGTGCAATTGAAGCTTTAAAAGATGCAGATATTTGTTTTATTTTAACAGAATGGCCTCAAATGAAAGCCCTTACCCCAAAGGATTTCAAAAAGCACATGAAAACCCCCATTGTTATTGATGGACGAAATTGTTTTACTTTAAAACAAATGGAAGGCAGCGGGGTTACCTATGAATCTATTGGTAGAAGAACGGTTCAATAAAGTTGCCGTTTTAAAAAGAGCTTTCATCTGTTGAAAGCTCTTTTCTCTTTTTTAGAAAAGAAAGTGAATTGACAAGAAAAACAACCTGGTATACTATACTTTTAGGTAAAATGATAAAAAATGAAACAAATTTTGTTTTATTTTAGTCAAACTTTGTTTTATTTTAGTATAGAAAGGATGAGATCCCTTTAGGGAAAAAAATGAAAGATATAACAATAGTAGACAGTGGAAAAGCTTTCTTTAGAAATACGTACCGCTACTTTCCATTGCTAGAACATATGATTAAGCGAGATGTTAAAAAGCAGTACCGTGGCAGCTTTTTAGGCTATGTATGGAGTGTATTAAACCCTTTATTGATTATGGTGGTTATGTACTTTGTCTTTTCCAGCATGTTTCCAGGTGGAGCAATCGATAATTTTCCGGTGTACCTATTCGCGGGACGTATGATGTTTTCTTTAATTACCGATGCCACCACTTCCGGTATGGTTTCCATTTCCGGTAATGCGGGGCTAATTAAAAAAACTCCGGTACCTAAATACATTTTTCCTATTGCCAACATTACCAGCAGCTTGGTGACTTTTTTGTTTTCTTTAGGGGCTTTTGCCATTGTATTATTATTTACCAAAACCCCTATTGGTTGGAGTGCGTTTTTCTTTCCGGTAGTGATTCTTCAAACGTATTTATTCTCTTTAGGATTAGGGTTTTTCTTAGCACAAGCCAATGTGTTTTTTAAAGATACCATGCATTTGTATGGGGTTTTTACTACTGCGTGGATGTATCTAACCCCACTATTTTATCCTTTTGAACAATTATCTGCTGGTATGCAGCGGCTAATTGCAAATTTTAATCCTGCCTACTTTTACGTAGAGCAGGCCAGGGCTATCTTTTTAAGGGCTACAATGCCTTCAAATGGATTAATTCTTCGTGGAACTATTTGCGCAGTGATTATGCTTGTTTTAGGGTTAATTACCTTTAAACGTAAACAAGACCGTTTTATATTACATATTTAGGAGAGTGGCTATGAGTAATAATACGCCAGCTGTAGTAATAGATGATGTAACCGTAAGATTTAATTTGGCTACAGAAGTAGTAGATAATTTGAAAGACTATATGATTAAACTAGTCAAAAGACAATTGTTTTTTGAAGAGTTTTTTGCTTTGAAAAATGTTTCTTTTACAGTAAACAAAGGGGAAGCCTGGGGAATAGTAGGGCGGAACGGGTCGGGAAAATCTACTTTATTAAAGGTGATTAGCGGAGTGTTAAAACCGTATAAAGGCAGGGTGCGGGTAGATGGGAATATAGCTGCCCTATTGGAACTTGGAGCAGGTTTTGATCCTCAACTATCAGGGCGGGAAAATGTGTTTTTAAATGGATTGCTTTTAGGACAGACCAAAGCCTTTTTAGAAGAAAAATATCAGGAAATAGTGGACTTTGCGGAAATTGAAAAATTTATGGAGGCGCCATTAAAAAACTATTCTTCAGGGATGCAATCTAGGTTGGGATTTTCCATTGCCACAGCAGTACGGCCGGATATTTTAATTGTAGATGAAATTTTAGGTACGGGAGATAAGTTTTTCCAAGAAAAATCTCAAAAACGTATTATGAAAATGCTGGATGAAGGAACCACTTTGTTATATGTTTCTCACTCGCCGGGATCCGTTAGGGAAATTTGCGATTATGCCATATGGCTAAAAGATGGAGAGACGGCCATGGTAGGAAAAGCCGATGAGGTATGTGATGCTTATGAGGCAGAGGGAATGAATGAATAGCAAAGTAGAAGGAACTCCTCTTATTTCTGTCATTATTCCTACGTATAATCGTAGTGGTTTGCTTTTGGAAGCCATTGGGAGTGTATGCAATCAAAGGTATACCCATTGGGAATTGATTGTTGTAGATGATGGGTCTACTGACGATACCAAAGAAAAGATGGGAAACTTCCAAAGGGAAAACATTCACTACATAAGCTATCACCCTAACAAAGGGGCTTGCACAGCTAGAAACTTAGGAGTAAAAAATGCCCGGGGAGAATACATCGCTTTTTTAGACAGTGATGATCAATGGCTTCCTCATACCCTTGAAACCCAGTTGAATCTTCTTGCAAAAGAAGAAGTAGACATGGTGTTTTCTGCTATTTCTCTATGGGATTTAAAAAAAGAAGAGTCCCTTGTTTTTCCTACAGATGAAGAAGAGGGAGTGAAGGATTATCAAAGGCTCTTAAGACGCAGTATTGGTAGTACCCAAACTTTTTTTGCCAAAAAAGAAGTGTTTTTATCCTGTCCTTTTGACGAAAAAATGCCTCGAATGCAAGATTGGGATGTGCTTTTACAAATTAGCCAAAAGTACCAAGTGTATTTTCATTCAAAACCCTTGGCTGTGGTTTACCAACAACCCGACAGCTTAACCAATCAAAGCGACAAGGGCATAGCAGCTTATGAAAACATTTACGAAAAACATCAACAGGCAATTGAAAATGATAGAGAAACAAAAGCCCTTCATGTACTTTTAAAAGGATTGCTTTTATATCAAAAAGGGGAAGACCCTACTGAATTTTATCAAAAAAATCTTCATATAAAAGCCCCTTGGAAATTCAAAATCAGAATA
>CAZEIB010000031.1:11857-14503 GCA_964511785.1 uncultured Oscillospiraceae bacterium | reverse complement strand
TACAATGATTTGCTCTACGTTATACTTTTTTCTTGCCATTTTTTTCCAGCTCCTTCTTTGTAGTTTATCATAGATTTACTAACTTTGGATCTGGTACAATTTTCGGGGGGGCACTCCACCTTTGCTACTGCATTATCGTACTGTTGTTTATTGGTTCCATTTAAATATTTATAATTAGCAGAACAATATTGTGCAAATTCTGCAGCAGCTTTTTCTTGTGCTCCTCTACTTTGTGTTTTTGATTTAACTACTTTATCTGCTAATACTTTAACTTTGCTATTTACTGTTTTAGATATGGGCACTCTCTCTTGTGAACTGGGTCTACTATTTCCATCACTGGTTATAATAGGCGCTGTTCTACTTAAACCATCGGAGTCAATCCAGTTAAGAGGGTCATTTATAGTAAAGTGGTAACGGTTTAAAGATAGTGGATTTGCCAAGCTTCCCCTTAACAAATCTTTCTGGCTAAACCTATTCATGGTAGGCTCATACTGCCTTGCCCTTAGGTTTAGCATGCCTGTAGCGCCATTAAAGTATTCCCCATTAAAGTTAAAACCTGTAACCTTTTCACCACCTACTTTTCCTAACTGTTCTCCAAAAGGAGTGTAGGTAAAGCTGGCTATTTGAGAGGTGTTATTGGTGTTTGCTAGGGCATTCCCTTTGGTGACGATGGCTGTGTTTGCTCCTACCCCTGTTTGCGGTGCAAGGCCTGCAACTTTACTGCCTATTGGGTTGGTTACCTTTTGAACTATACTGGTTCTGCCATCATACACATATTGGATTTTGGTAATTCCATAGTGGTCTTAATCTGTTTTTTCCCATATAATATTTCCTTTATTATCTTCAATTTTACAAGGTTCATTAAGTTCTGAAACTTCAAATAAACTTCCTACTTTAACTTCACCATAGCGCGGGTTTTGTGTTCTTTTATCAGGATACTGTAAAATTGCCACTATAGTAAAAGCACTGGCATAATACTCGTAAAAAAGTGGATCATCATAATCTTTTCCATTTACTGTTTCAAAAACTCCAATACTTTGTGTCGTTTTAAATATCAATCCATTACTAAAAAAAAATATAATTGGTTCAAAATTACCTACATAAGAATGTAGCACATGCATTAATTTCGTATACTTCATAATATCCTCCTATTTTATATTTGAAAAGCTTGAAAAGTCTCCAGCAGGATTTGACGGAATAATATGCGCCTCATTTTTAGTGTTGTAGTGGATAATCCCTTTAGTCGTATCACTATATACTCCTGTTTTTTCATCATAAAACTGTCCAATAACTTTATCAAAATTCACCCATTCTTTTACATTGTTTATTCTTTTTCCTGTCCCAGCAAATTCATCAAGTAATGTTTGGGCATCTTCAACTAATATACTTCTTGGCTTATTATTAGCAAGTTCTTGCTTATAATTGTTTGTTCCAGCAATATGCTTATCTTGTTGCCCTTGATGTATTTTTGTGTTATTAGGATTTGGTTTCATCTCCGATGCGTTCTTGCTACCTTCTCCTTCAAGAGTTCCAATGTTTGTTGTGTTTCCAGAGCAAATAGCACTATAATGATCTCCATAAGCAATCATTCCCTCTGTGGTAGGTGTATACATTACATTATTCATTGCTACAGCTTTAAAGGGCGCGGCAACAATAAAAGCAATTTGAAAAGACTTAGCAAAGTGATCAAAGGAAAAAGGTTCATCTGGGTTAAACTCTTGCTCAGCAACAGTAGGTACTCCCCATAAAAGATTATTTGCAAAGTTTTTAACTGTCGGCGCTTTTGCAGCTGTTTCAGCTCTATGAATATATGCTTCTGTGTTTCCAAAAGTTAAATAGTTAGTAACACTTCTTATGCTAGGTTGCTTCATCATGTTATTAAATCTTCTTGAGTTTTCTACAACCCCTTGTTTTACTGAATCGACGGCATCCTTAATAAATTTTCCTGCCCATTTAAAAATTTTTCCATCCGGATCTATAAGGTTCACTGGATCATTAGTCACAAACCCATACCTGTTTTGAGATAACGGATAAAGGGAGTTCCCCCTTAACAAGTCCTTCTGGCTAAAGCGGTTCATAGTAGGTTCATACTGCCTTGCCCTTAGGTTTAGCATACTTGTGGCACCATCAAAGTATTCCCCATTATAGGTAAATCCACTTGTTTTGATACTATTCAATTGTTCCCCAAAAGGAGTATATGACAAACTTTTCGTTTTTTGAGGGGAGATCTCCATACCCGTAGTAATAGATTGCGCCATACTGGTTCTGCCATCGTACACATATTGGGTTTTGGTATTGTTGCTGTTGTTCAAGGCAGAAATACGTTCTAACCCATAGGTATATTGAGTTATAGAAGAAGTGCTTCCTTGGGTGATTTTTTCCTGTATTAATTGGCCGTAGAGTAAGCAGATAGTTTAATGTTTTCTCATTTTTTATTCCATAGTCCCTGATAATTTAATACCTTACCATCGTGATACTTCTGTTCTAATAAATTTTCCTGTTTTGCAATTAAAACAATACCTCATCCCAGAAAAAGTATTTGCAATAAAGGATCCATCCAAATTTAAATGAATAAGTACATATGTGCTAGAAGCAATATATAAGAAGCCCTCTTCATTTTTGTTTTTTGCTAATATTTTTTCAACA
>CAZEIB010000031.1:8409-11847 GCA_964511785.1 uncultured Oscillospiraceae bacterium | reverse complement strand
TCTATTTTCCAAACAATCTCACCAGATTCATTTACACCAAAAATATTATCTATTTCCTTTGCTTCGTTTGGTATAAAAAGAAGAATAATAAATATATGGTCATAAAACTCAACTTGCATAATATTATATTGAAACTCAACAGTAAAATTTACCGTTATCAATTTTTTTTCTTTAATTTCATATTTCATAATTTTTTGCAAACTCCCTTATTGTAATGGTCTACCATTCACAAATTCTCCTACGCGCTGTCCCATCAGATCAAACTGTATCCCTCCTCCTTCAAAACCAAACAGCTCGTTTGCTACACCTGTACGTAGTTGGGTACCAGATTTTAAAACTACGTCAGTTACATGCGTAGGCACTGATGGGAGTGCAAACTTATTTTGTATTTGTTCTGGTGTCAATCCTCTAATGTCTTCACCTTTCATAATCCACCCTCCTGCTTGCCCTGAATTTATACCATCGTATACCCTTACAAACTCACCAGCTTTAGTGTCTTGATTCAGTTCAATTATCTGTGTTTGCGTTCCAGGCTTATATGGTGGGCTATACTTTTCGCCCATGGATTTATTCGCACCCTCAGCACTTTCGGTATCTACAACTTTCCAATTCTTTTCATTACTGCTTTCTTCATTACTATTGTTACCAGCTGGCGTAGTTGTATCATTGCCAGCAGGCGTAGTTGTGCTCCTCACAACAAGAAGCAACATTGTATTCATAAAGTCTTCAAAAGTATCCAGAGAAATAGCATTGCTTATAGAATAATTATGTTCAGTTTCTAAATAAGCTTGACCCAATATTGCAATTTGTTCAACCGTCAATATTCCTATTAAAGCATCTAATTCTTTCGCTGTCTTAACATTATTTAAAAGTCCATGTGCTTCAAAGATACTAATTTGATCTGTTCTTAGATTCTCAAGGTTTGCATTCTTAAGAAGTTGAGGTTGCCCATAGCCAATTAATAAAAATATTGCTGATAACTTCGGACTTGTTTCAACTGCAAAATTAAAATTGGGTGGTATTTCAGCCATCACATCAGTAATTTTTATTCTTCCACCGTTTAACTGTGCTTCCAGTAAAAGTGCCTCAAAAGCCTTAGCTTGAAGGTTAGGATTTTGCCACCAGCTCTCATATCCATCATCTCGCATTTTCTGCCGGGTATAAAACTGTGTACTATTTTCCCAAAAATTATTAATAGTGTATTGAGCGCAGGCTACCCAAAAATCATCCTTTTTATTGGCTACAACAATTCTGTCATTATTACCAGCGGATGCTTTTTCTTTAAGCCTGTTTTGTGCTTGTTTATGAAAATCTTTATATTTAGAAAGCATCTGAGTGGTAATTACACTACCTTTTTTCCCAACTTGGTTTTGTGCACTTTTATAAGCTTTAGTGTAAGCATTTACGCTACTTTTTGTTCCTGATGCGCTCATCTCGTAGATTAACCTATCAAGATTGTCCGTAACTTTTTTTGCTTGATAATATTGCCCATACATGCTGGAAGAAGTGGCTGCAAGCCCGGTAGAGTCAATTAATGAAAGAGGATTATTCCACACAAACCCATACCTGTTTTGACTCAGTGGATGAAGGGTATTCCCTCTTAGCAAATCCTTCTGACTAAACCTATTCATGGTAGGTTCGTACTGCCTTGCCCTTAGGTTTAACATGCCTGTGGCACCATCGTAATACTCCCCGTTAAAGCCGAAGTCCGTGACCTTTTCACTGCCTACCTTGCCTAGTTGTTCTCCAAAGGGAGTATAGGTAAAGCTGGCTATTTGTGGGATATTGTTGGTGTTTGCTAGGGTATTTCCTTGGGTGGTAGTGGCTGTGTTTGCTCTTACTCCTGCCCCTGTTTGTGGTGCAGGCCCTGTAACCTTACTGCCTATTTGTTTTGTTACCGTTTGTGCCACACTGGTTCGCCCATCATACACATATTGGGTTTTGGTTTGGTTGCTGCTGTTTATAGCGGAAATACGTTCTAAACCATAGGTGTATTGGGTAATGGAAGTAGTATTCCCTTGGGTGGTTTTTTCTTGTATCAGCTGCCCATAGGGTAAAGTATAATCGTACAAGAAATCGGTAGTAACTTTTAGGCTGCTTTCTTTTTTGTCTCCATTATTCTCTGTACTGTCTGTGCCCTTTTCTACCCCTATGTTGTTTTCGCCATCAAGTAAGGTTTTACCTTGTAGCATTTCTTCTAAGGTTAAGCGGTTAGGGTTTCCTTGTTGGGTTTGACTTACCCTTAGGCCATAGCTATCTAAGGTATAGTTTTGGGTAAAGCCATCGTATCCCTCATAGCCTGTTAATTGGTCAAGAGGGTTGTAACTGTAAGTATCTACTTGTTTACCCAGTTGTTTTTGGCTTAAATTGCCGTTTTTATCGTAAGTATAGGTAAGGACTTCCCTGCCGTTTTTCATGGACGTCAACTGGTTCCCCTTGTTGTAAGCCATGGTTAAGGTGGTAGTGCTTTCTTCATTCAATAGGTCTTTTTTTGAAATAGCCTTCTTGGTCATGTTCCCTACTTTGTCGTAGGTGTAGGCTTCGCCATAACCATTGGTATTGGTAAAGGCGGTTAACTGGCTTAAAGGGTCGTAGCTGTAGCTACTTACTACTGTGGCGCTATTTTCTTTTCTGGTCTCTTCTACTATTTGTCCATTACGGTTATACTTATAAGCCAGTGCAAGGGCGGTATCTCCTGTGGTAGTTTGGGCTGTTAGGTTGCCTACCTCGTCAAAGGCATAGTCGGTGGTTAGGTTATCTATACTGGTTTGTATACGCCTGCCTAACCCATCGTAACTATAGGTGGTTATACTGCCATCCATTTCGGTAGCGGTAAGCAGCCTATCCATAGTATCGTAAGTGTAGGTGACCTTATCCCCACTGGGGTAGGTCATGGTGGTTTTACGGCCTAGGTTATCGTACTCATAGGCCGTGCTTTCCCCATTTCCATGGTCTACTTGGGTTAAGTACCCTTCCCCATTATACTGGTAGGCTATTTCCTTCCCTTGGGTTTTGGTGGTTACCAGTTTCCCTGTTTCGTTATAAGTGGTGGATAGAATTTCTTCTCCATTGGCCTTTTGCCTTAACAGGTTCCCTGATTTATCGTAACCGTAACTTAACAGGCTACCATCTGCCTTTTGAGTGGTAAGCAAGTTCCCTTCAAGGGAATGAGTATGTGTGAGGCTATTCCCTAAAGGATCGGTTTCTTTAATTAACCTATCGACCAAATCGTAACTGTAGGTGGTGTTTCGCCCTAAAGCATCGGTGACCTTGGTTAGGTTGTCCCGCTGGTCGTAAGTGTAACGGGTTTTACTACCCATAGCATCGGTCACAGCAGTTAAACGGCTGACCTTATCGTATTGGTATTGGGTGGTGTTCCCTTCTCCGTCTATTTGGCTTAAAATGTTTCCTGCCAAGTCGTAAGTTAAGGATTGGATA
>CAZEIB010000031.1:0-8399 GCA_964511785.1 uncultured Oscillospiraceae bacterium | reverse complement strand
GTTAGCCAAGGTCACTTTTTCAAGGAGTGATTATTCTACACTTCATTCCTCAATATTTATCTAATCAATTTCCCAAAATATTTTTTACAATTATATTCAGAAGTTTTGATTTTTCCTCTTATGATCGGTTCAAATACCTCAGGTTCTATTTCTATTTTATTTTTCAGATTTACTAATGAAGATATTTTTTCCTCTGCTCTTTTTCTTCGTTTAATGATGCTCTCTTCCGATATGCCATATGATCGTTCGTTTGAAACCGTTGCAAAAAACTTCTCGCTACTATAAACCATCTGATTGATAGTCTCAATTGCTTTTTCATATTCAGTTGCAGCAATATATCCATATATCATTTTTTCCGATCGAGGAGCTTCACCATGAGCAAAAATGCCGTAGTTTTCAAGAAATCTTAAACTTTCTTCTAAAGTTAGCACTTTTTCCATTAATTCTATAACTTTTGTTTTTCGAAAAACAGCCAAAGCATTATCAAGTCCAATAGAAAAATCAACTAATCCCAAATTTTGTGGGTCGAAATTAAAAGGAGCCTTTTCAACTCCATGACTTAGAAGACTAAGTCTGCCATATCCATTCGATTTGATATTGTCTTCACTTATCTCGCTTGCAAAAGGTAATACCGAAAAATGAATTTCATTTAAAAATCCATAGCGATTCAAATCAATATTTATACTTTTGAAAAGACCTTTTTCCATATCAACCTTAAAAAATTTTTTTTCCTTAATAAAATAATCATAAGAAAGAATGTCTTCTTTGAAAGTTTCAACAAACAATTCCTTTTTTTCCCTTGAGTTTAGTTTCATCTCATTGTATTTCCTTTCAGTTTATTGAGTTACTAATGGTATTAAAACAGGGATAGATCCCGGATACATTACTATTATTGCCACTATCACCGCTCCTGCCAACGCATATCCAACTATTTCTCCTCCTGCACTAGGCACTCTCTCAAAGCTTTCTGCAGGTTCTAGCTCTCTTAGTGGATCATTTTTATTAAATGTAGGTAGATTGTAAACTGAAGTGCACCAAAAAGAAATAGCCCAAGAGAATTTCTTATTGTAGAATGTATTTGAAAAGAATACTACGTACAAGGAGAAAAACTCATGAGCTATCATCATCTTACCATATGTGAACGTGGTCGAATAGAAGAATTGCGAAAATTAGGCTTTAGTTTTCGTGAGATTGGAAAAAGAATAGAAAGAAGTCCTAGTACTATAAGCAGAGAGGTAAAAAGAAACAGCTGTTCAAGTATATATCAGGGGGAAGTCGGTCAAGAGCAGTATCTTACCAGAAGAAAAAATAGTCGATGGGAAGGAAAATATAGCTTAGAACTGGCAAAAGTCATCCTGGACAAGTTAACAGCAACCTGGTCACCGGAACAAATTGCCCATACAGTGACCAAAGGAAAAGCAAGTACAAAGACCATCTACAACTGGTTTTATCAAGGTAAGATAGGAGATGGTAATTGCAAACTCCTTCGTCAAAAAGGAAAAGGGAGATGCAAAGAAACACGAGGTATTTTTGTCCATGGCACATCTATCTCAGAGCGTCCCAAAGAAGTAGAAAACAGAGAAAGCTTTGGTCATTGGGAGCTGGATACCATGGTATCCAGTAGAGGAAAAAGCAAGGGATGCTTAGCTACCTTTGTGGAAAGAAAAAGCCGTTTATACACAGCTTTTAAGATGGCGGATAGAAGTGCGAAAACTATGGAGGATACTATTAAACAGCTGTTTTCTACTTTGCCTAAAGGGGCTTTTCTTACAGCCACTACGGATAGAGGAAAAGAATTTGCCTGTTATGAGACCCTTTTAATCGATTTGAACTTACCCCTATACTTTGCTGATCCCTATGCTCCATGGCAAAGAGGGAGCAATGAAAACTCCAACGGTTTGCTGAGGGAGTTTTACCCAAAGAAAACGGATTTGGCCAACATCTCTCAAAAAGAGTTAACCAAAAACCTTTTTCTAATCAACAACAGACCTAGAAAATGCTTAAATTGGAAATCACCTATTCAAGTATTTCTACAGATGGTGCACTTGACTTGACAATTCACCAAACAATATAATTTGTTGAATAACCCGGTTTATTATGAATTCCCTCTATAGACATAATCTTATATTCTTTATGAGTAAAGCTTTTTCCATGATCAATACGTGTAAAATTCATTTCTCCTTCTTCAAAATAAGGAAGATGATGACGAAAAGCTTCTTGAGTGTAACCATTTCCGAAAATATCTAAAAATGCCATTGGTGTAAAGCGTGGCGCAGAACCTAATTTTTGTAATGATTCTATGGATAACCCTTTTCCTTCCGGTTTCCC
The DNA here is from genome assembly GCA_964511785.1 of uncultured Oscillospiraceae bacterium. Taxonomy (GTDB): domain Bacteria; phylum Bacillota; class Clostridia; order Christensenellales; family Aristaeellaceae; genus CAYFQH01. The sequence continues at coordinate 6,071 of CAZEIB010000031.1, read as the reverse complement.
TCTACGACGCCATTCCAAATTGTCTAAATATAAGTGATCTTCGTGGGGATGGGTTATTAATGCAGTATGTACTTTTGCAAGAGAATAGCCCATTTTTACTATATTAAAATAAGTAGAAGTATTCATGTCTAATAACAAATTTTCATCCACAATAGCAGAACTGTTCACACGAATGTTTTTTTCTTTTTTTTCACGTGCATATTCACAATTAGGGCAATGGCAATAATGCCCTGGGTAACCTTCGCCGGCACTGGTGCCTAAAAAACTAATTTTCAATTCATCATCTCCTATCATCCTTTTTACCATAGTAACCATTTCTAAAAACAAAAAAAAGAGACTTCATTCATGAAAACTTATCATTATTTGTGATTTGTAATAATAAATTATCAAAAAGTCTCTTTTTATTATTCGAATTTTTTTATATTTCATCCATCCAAGGGGCTGAAGGATCTTCTCTGCCTGTTAAATGCCCTTGTGCTTCTAAGCCTTTAAAATTTTGTTGGCGCAGGGATTCATACAATACAATGGCTACAGCATTGCTTAAATTTAAACTTCTGGCTTCTTTTACCATGGGAATACGTATACAATTATCATATACTTTTTTTAATAACGATTCGGGTAAGCCCTTGGTTTCACTACCAAATACAATAAAATCCTCTTCTTTATAAGATACCTGACCATAATGATGAGGGGCTTTGGTAGAAGCAAAATACATTTGATGTTTCCGGTATTTTTTTAATAAATCTTCAAAATCATCATATACAAAAACATCCATTAAACTCCAGTAATCAAGGCCTGCTCTTTTCAAATATTTATCTGATAAAGAAAAACCCATAGGCTTAATAATGTGTAAAGTACTATGGGTTGAGGCACAGGTTCGGGCAATATTTCCTGTGTTTTGAGGAATTTCCGGATTAAACAATACAATATGCATACTTTTTCCTCTACTTCATTTTTAATGATAAAATACCGATTTTTTTATTACACTAAACTTTCTAATTGTTTTTGAAGTTGGATTTTATGCATTTTTTCTTCTTCGGCAATGGTCATAAACATGTTTTTTGCTTTACCATTGGTTGCCATCTTCGAAAATTCCATATATTTTTCATAGGCTTTTTCTTCTTCTTTAAAGGCATACTGAAGCAGTTTTTCAGCACTTTCAAGGGCACCTTCTCGCTGAGCGGCAACAAGGCCTCCTTTAAATAAAACACCACCACCATAGGCCTTTAATAACAAGGTTTTTTCAAGGGTTAATTCTTTTTCGTCATATTCTTCTAAAAAACCTTTAAACTGCAATAAATGCTCTTGCTCATCTTCCAAAAGTTCTTTTATTTGTTTTAGAGCATCGGGATTTTTTACCACCAATAAAGCCCTTTGGTATAATTCAATGGCTCTCTCTTCCATAGCACAAGCTACCATTAATGCTTCTTTTTCATTGGTAATCACCCTTTATTCACCTACTTTTTATTTTTCTTGTAAATACGTATTTAATTGCTGAACCAGCTCATCAACATTAATTCCGTGAACCATGCCTGCTTCTTCCAAACTTTCTCCAACAGAATGGGGACAGCCTAAGCAATGCATACCAAATTCCATAAATACCCGTGCAGTACCTCTATTAACAGCTAATACTTCGCCTATGGTCATATCTTTATGAATCATTTTAAAACCTACTTTCTTGTCTTATCTTTTTTATAGTACTTTTTTTAGAAACGGATGTCAATCCATGGCCTTTTATTTGATAAAAAAATTAAAATATTCTTTTTGTTTTTTATCAAAACCCTTCTATTACTACTTATCTCTATGGCTTTATGGTATAATTAACAAGATTCATTGATTAAAAAGAAATGAGGGGTTTAAAACGAGTACTCCAAAATATGCCGTGTTTATTGATTTAGAAAATACCGGTGCAAAGGTATCTACTTTAAATAATATATTAGATAAAGTAAAAATTAGAGGAGATATCCTTTTAGGAAAAGTATACGGTTATACCGATCAATATAGCGGGTTAAAAGAAATTTTATTAAGCAACACTTTTACTGTTATTCCATCTTTACGTTACGGTTATGCCCAAAAAAACAATGCAGATATTCATTTGGTACTAGATGCTTTAGAAGTAGCTTATACCAATCAATTAGTAGATAGTTTTTGCATTGTATCTGGTGACAGCGACTATGTACCTTTAGTTGGACGACTTAAAAGCATGGGGAAATATGTACTGGGTATTTCTCGTAGTGAAGCTGCCAGCAGTGTATTTATTAAAGCTTGTAATGAGTTTCAATTTTTAGAAACCGTTGGTACTTTTTCTTCTGATCAAAATGAAAAGAAAAAGAATAATAACAACCATGATGATCAAAATGACATACTGGATGAAAGAGCTTTAATGAAGTTGATTGAAAATATTTTTGATGAACAAGATCAAGATGAAATTTATGCCAGTGTATTAAAAAATATTATTTTACGTCTTCGTCCTGATTTTAATGAAAAAGACTATGGTTGTTCTACTTTTGGTAAATTATTAACCAAACTTAGCCAAAATCATCATTTTATTAATGTAAGACAGGATAATTATAATGTGGTGGTTTCCCTTAAAAATCAAGAACCTGCCCCCACCCAAGAAATTACCAAAGAAAACTGGAAAACAGTTTTTACAGATAAATTAAATCACTATAAAAATGAAGGTTTTGACCGTATTAACCCCAGTATTTTAAAAGGATCTATCCAATCAGATTATCCTACTTTTTCTGAAAAAGATATTGGCTTTAAACGTTTTTCTGATGTGATGCGTCAATTGGAAAAAGACGGATTACTAACGGTGGAAATGGACGAACAAAACACCATGTTAATTAAAATAAAATAGGGTAAAACCCTGTGAACACTTTTAAATACACTTTGTTTTTCATTTGTTTATCATGGTTTTTCTTTCCACAAGTTACTTATCCCCTGTTGTGAGTGTTGTGGAAAAATAGGGGAACAGCTTTTATTTTATGACCTATTCTTTTTATTCTTTTGTGATTTTTAAAAGATATAAAAGAAAATAGCCTCCTCTATAGGATGATAAAAAAAGTTATTCACAAAATTCTTCGTTTTTTTCTTCTTTTCCACAAGGTTTTCCTATTTCATTTAACTTGTTTCTATCAAGGTCTTCTTCCTTTTTCCACAAGTTACACAGGCCCTACTACTACTTCTATTTAATATATATTATAATCACTATCTAGAAAGGTTGATTCAATGTACTTAACTTGTGACTCCCATGAATTACTTGAAGGATTAAATATTGTAACCAAAGCTTTGTCTCCACGACCTGCAAAACCTATTTTTGAAGGAGTTTTGTTAGAAACCACTTCAAAGGGCTTACAATTAACTTGTACAGATGGGAACTTAACCATACAATCTCATATTGATGCTCAAATAAATGAAGAAGGATCTATTGTATTACCAGGAAGATTATTTACAGAAGTTATTCGTAAACTTCCTACAGGAAGAGTAGAAATTACATTAAAAGACAATTTTTCTGTATTAATTACTTGTGTAAACAGCCGTACAAATTTAATAGGGATGTCTTCTATCGATTTTCCTACAGAAAAAGAAATGGATTATGGAAATACCTTTACCTTAGAGCAAAAACAATTAAAAAATTTAATAAGCAAAGTAGTTTTTTCTATTGCTACTGATGAAAGCAGGCAAATTTTAACAGGTTGTTTACTGGAAATAACCAAAGATGAAATACGTTTAGTGGCCTTAGACGGCTTTAGGCTTGCCATGCAAAAAATAAACGGTAGTTATACTCTTCCTCAAGGAGAGGAAAAAATAAATGCTATTATTCCGGGAAAAGTAGCCTTAGAACTTTCTCGTATTTTAGAGGATACGGAAGAAGAAGTAACCCTAACCTTAGAAAAAAATTATTTATTGGCTTCTTTTGGAAAAACAGAGGTTTTAACTATTTTGTTGGCCGGTGAGTATATTAATTACAGACAAATTTTGCCCGCTGATTTTACCACTACAGCCCAAATTAACCGAACAGATTTTGCTGATGCTATTGATAGGGCTAGCTTAATGGCTAGAGAAGGAAAAAATAATTTAATACACTTAGCCATTACAGAAAATGACATGCGCATTACCAGTAATGCTGAACGGGGAAATGTTCTTGAAGAAATTGGGGTTTTATTAGAGGGAAAAGAATTAGATATTGCCTTTAATGCCAGGTATTTAAATGATGTCATTAAAAGTTTAGAAGAAGAAACCATCACCATGTCTTTTAACAGTAATGTATCTCCCTGTATTGTAAAACCTGTTAAAGGGGAAGATTATTTATATTTAATTCTTCCTGTACGTACTTTTAATAGTTAATATGTACATTGAAAGCCTTGTATTAAAAGGATATAGAAATTATGAAAATGTATCCTTGTTTCCTAAAAAAGGAATTACCGCCTTATATGGGGCCAATGGTTCCGGTAAAACCAATATATTGGAAGCCATTCATTTATGTTGTTTAGGAAAAAGTCACAGAAGTAATTTTGATAAGGAATTAATTAATTATCAAAAGGATTATGCTTTTGTTCAGGCAAAGGCTCAACTTTTTGATGGCTTACACGATGTAAAACTGGTACTTCAAAAAAAAGAAAAAAAAACCAAAGAAGTTTTTATATATGGAAAAAAGGTTCAAAAAATTGGGGAATTAATGGGTCATATTAATTGTGTGATTTTTGCCCCGGAAGATTTACAAATGATTAAAGAAGGTCCTTCCCTTCGTAGAAAATTTATGGATATGCAGTTGTCTCAAATAAGACCAACTTATTTTTATGCTTTACAAAAATATAATAGTGTTCTTCAACAACGTAATGCTCTTTTGCGGGAAGGAAATAAAAACAAAATTTTTGTAGCAGAGGCTGTAATTGATATATGGGATGAACAGTTAGCTACCTTTGCCAATGTGTTAATGGAACACCGCAGGTGGTTTGCAAAAAAAATAAAAGAAAAAGCCTTTAAAACCTATCAATTTATCAGTAATAATGAAAAAGAAAATTTAGATGTAAGGTTAAAAACCCCTTTTAAAGAAGGGGACGAAGTATATGAAAAAATGCTGGAAGGCCTTAAAAAAAATAGAGAAGAAGATAGAAAATATGGGCAAACAGGTTTTGGCCCCCATCGAGATGATTTAATGATTAGTTTATCCGGTAAAGAAATTAAAACCTATGGTTCTCAAGGACAAATACGTACAGCAGCCCTTTGTTTAAAATTAGCCCAGCTTGAATTAATGGGAGAAGATAAACAAGGGGATAAGCCTGTTTTATTATTAGATGATGTAATGAGTGAATTAGATCCTTTTAGAAGAGAGAGATTACTTGAACAGATTAAAGACATTCAAACCTTTATTACTTGTACAGATAAAAGTGATTTACAATTAGCCAAGGTAGAACAATTTATAAGGGTAAAAAATAAAGAGGGCATTGCCTATTTAGAAGAAGAATAAAAAAGAATAACAGAAGAAATAAAAATACAACAAAAAAATGTTGTATTTTTTTGTAAAAAATCCTTGACAAAAGATGTTAGACAGTTGTAGAATAAAATTAATTAAGACAACTGCCTAACAAGGAGTGAAAATAATGAAAAAACAAAAAATGAAAAAATTACCGGACACAGAATTTGAAGTGATGAAAGTAGTTTGGGCTAACAAACCTCCTATTACTTCTGCAATGATGATGGAACAATTAGGGAATGAAAGGCAATGGAAGGTGCAAACGGTGATTTCTCTTTTATTGCGTTTGGTAGACAGGGGCTTTTTAAAAAGTGAAAAAGTAGGAAGAGAGAGAACTTACTATCCTTTAATTGAAAAAGAAGATTATTTAGCCTTTGAAACAGGAAATTTTTTAAAGCAGTACCATAACAGTTCTTTTTTAAACCTAGCCCATACCTTATATGAGGAAGAGGCCATTACAGAGGAAGATATAGAGGAGCTTTTAACTTTCATTAAAAAAGGAGGAAAATAAAATGACCTTTTTTAATCATTTTTTATTAGGTAGATTGTAAAATGAAGTGCATCAGAAAGAAATAGCCCACAAGAATTTCTT
>CAZEIB010000030.1:8307-14566 GCA_964511785.1 uncultured Oscillospiraceae bacterium | reverse complement strand
ACACCCATTTACATAGGTGTGTTCTAATGTTGCTATGGTTCCTAATTTTTCATAAATAAATTTACTATGGAGGTTTTGACCATGAACGAAAAGAGAGAATAAAATGAATCCTGTTACCCTTCCAAAAATTTATATTGGGCTTCGCTTAATTTTCTATATGCCCCCTTTGGCATACTCATTAATTCTTCATGGGTCCCCGACTCTTTAATTTTATGCTCATCTATTACCATAATCCTATCTGCTTTTCGAATGGTAGAAAGTCTATGGGCAATTACAAAACTGGTTCTCCCTTTTAGTAGTACATCTAATGCTTTTTGAATCATCATCTCTGTGTGGGTGTCAATAGAAGAGGTAGCCTCATCTAGTATAAGAATTCTGGGATTGTTTAGTAAAGCACGCGCAAAAGAAATCAGCTGTCTTTGTCCTACCGACAGGGTGGAACCTCTTTCTGTTATTTGGGTATCATATCCTTTGGGCATTTTCATAATAAAGGGATGGGCATATACTGCTTTAGCAGCAGCTACTACCTCTTCCTTGGTTGCATCCAATCTACCATATAAAATATTATCGTATACGGTTCCTGAAAACATAAAACTATCTTGAAGCATTACAGACATTTGTTTTCGTAATGAATATAACTTTACCTCTCTTACATCATATCCATCAATAAGCAAAGCTCCTTGTGTTACATCATAAAACCTGCTAACCAAATTTACTACAGTACTTTTCCCTGCACCGGTAGGGCCTACAAGGGCAATGGTTTCACCCGGGTTTGCAACAAAGGAAATGTTCTCTAATACGGGTTGATTTTTTTCATACTCAAAAGAAACATTTTTAAATTCGACTTTTCCTACAATTTCCGCCAAATCAGGTAAATTCTCTTTTTTATCAAATACTTCTGCCTTTGTATCCATAATTTCAAAAATTCTCTCTAAAGAGGCCATTGCAGAAAGTAAATCATTATAAAAATTTGAAAGGTTATTAATAGGTCCCCAAAATCTGCCTAAATAAGATAAAATCACCGTTAAATTAGCCAAAGAAATGGTCATTCCCCAAGCAGGATAAATCATAAATCCCATACCAAAAAAATATACAATTACTGTACTAATAGCCCCTAAAGAATCAATAATAGGCCAAAACAAGTTGTTTAAGCCAACAGCTTTAATCCAACTTTGGTTAATGTCTTCATTTGTTTCATTAAAAATTTCTTGGTTCACTTTTTCTCTTACAAAAGCTTGGGTAACACGCATCCCCGCCAAACTTTCATGAAGGTAACCATTCATGGTGCTGGTTTTGGTTCGCACCATTTGCCAGGCTCTTCTCATTTTTCGTTTAAGGAGTGTGAGCATGATAAACAATATAATTAAGGTACTAAAAGAAATTAAGGTTAATTTCCAATGAATACTAAGCATTACCCCCACTAATAAAAACAAAGTTAATATATCTATAATGGCATTAATCATGCCGCCAGTAAAAAGGTTATTTAAACTATTTACATCATTGATTACCCTAACCATAATTTTTCCTGCAGAGCGACTGTCAAAAAAAGGGAGGGAGAGATGTTGTATATGTTCAAATAAATCATGTCTCAATGTAGCTATCGCTTTTCTTCCTGCAGTATCCATAAGTTTTACTCTAAATTTCAAACAAATGGCTCCAATAACTGTTAAAATAGCAATCATTCCAATAGCAATAAAAGCATCCTTAGGGTTTTTGTGTACAATGGCATCAATGCTTCTTCCCAATAAAAAAGGAGCGGCTAAGGAACAGGCAGCAGCAATTATCATTAGTATCCCAGCAATAACCACTTGTTTTTTATAAGGTTTTAAATAAGCTAACACCCTGAAAAACAATTTTTTGTTAAAGGGCGCTTCTAATAATATTTCATCGTCCAAGTTACGTAATCTAGCCATCTATTCCTTCCTCCCTTCTATAGAGAAAAAGTCTTTTGTCTGATCGGTAAACATTTGGTAATATAAGCCTTTTAACGCGATCAATGTATCATGGGTTCCTTCTTCAGCAATTTTCCCTTCGTCTAAAACAATAATTTTATCAGCTTTTCTCACAGAAGAAATTCTATGTGCAATAATAAAGGTGGTTCGATCTTTCATTACCCCCTGCAATGCTTTTTGAATTTCTTCTTCTGTTTCCATATCTATTGCAGAAGTCGCATCATCCAATATCAATATTTTGGGGTCAATTAAAATTGCTCTGGCTATGGCTATTCGCTGTTTTTGTCCCCCTGAAAGTCCTAGTCCCCGTTCACCAATAATGGTATTATATCCTTGAGGCATGTCTGTAATAAATTCATGGGCATGGGCAATTTTTGCAGCTTGTTCTACTTGTTCAAAGGAAGCCTCCGGATTTCCATAACGAATATTTTCTTCTATGCTTTCACTGTACAAAAAAGTTTCTTGCATTACTGTACCTATATTTTTTCGTAACGACTGCAAGTTTTGTTTTTTCACATCCACTCCATTTACTTTTACAGTGCCTTTTCGTACATCGTAATATCTTCCAAGCAATTGAATTAAACTAGTTTTTCCTGTGCCTGTGGCTCCCATAACGGCAATGGTTTCTCCGGGATTTACTTGCAGACTTACATCGTCAAAAACCATCGTATGTTGATATCTGAATCCAATTTTTTCAAAGGTTACACTGCCATTTTCTTCTAAAGGAGCTATAGGCTCCACAGGGTTTCGAATGCTAGAGCCAATGTCTAAATAATAAATCAACTTTTCTGAAGATACAATCCCATTGGTAATTACATTCACATGATTGGCCACCTGCCTCATAGGATCAATAATCATCCAAATATATCCTGTAGCTCCTACAAGAGCTCCTAAAGATAATTTCCCTTGAAAAATTAAAATAGTTCCTATAGTAACAAGAATAGGTAGTGCTAAACCTGAAATGCAATCTAATATTGGGTAATATTTGCTCCAAATTTTTGTTACCAACAAATTGCTTTCCAACACTTTATTGTTCTCTATATCAAAGGTTTCAACCTCATGGTCTTCTCTTGCAAAAGCCTTAACCACACGTACTCCTGCAATGTTTTCCTGGGTTTTTGTGTTTAAAACAGCATTTTGCTCGCGTACTTGAACATGGGCCGGCCTTATTACTTTATGGAGTTTTCCTGCAATAACCGCAATAATAGGGCAAATAATAAGCAAGGATAACAAAAGTACGGGGCTCATTACACCAAGAGAAATTGCTGCTACAATGAGCGTTATTGATTGTTCAAAAATACCCGCAAACACCACAACAGTAAAAACCCTTACCCCTTCTATATCCCCAGTCAATCGGCTCATAATTTCCCCGATGTGGTGTTGATCATAAAAAGAATAAGGCAAATATTGTAGTTTTTGAAATATATTTGTTCTCAAATCATATACGATATTTTGTGAAACTTTTTCAAGGAGCATTCCTCGTGTATATTGAGTAATGCCTCTTGTAATGGTTACTACTAATAATATGGCGCTTAACTTAATAAGCAGTTGCCAATTTTGGTTGGGTAAAACACTATCTACAACTTCTTTGGTAATATAAGGAATCACAATTCTTAGACTTGATCCAATAACAATGAGTATTAACGCAGTGATAAGGCTTTTCCTATATTTTTTCATCCAGCCAAGCAAGCGCCGAAAAGTATCCATAAGTACCTCCTTAACTTACATCGGTTATACAATTTTTTGTAGTATACCCCTTTCAACTACAGCTGTAAACCCTTCATGAAGAATTAATTGTTTTCCGTAAATAGTTGCTATTTATGTTATACTATTCTTGTATGTTTTGACTATTTTATTTTAGGAGGCATAGATAAAAGCTATGGCCAATCTCATCACAAATGCAATTTTACTACGTTATGCAAATTATAAAGATTTTGATCGAATGCTAACGTTATTTTCTCCAACACTGGGAAAGATTGATGTTCTTGCCAGAGGTTGTCGCCGCCCAAAATCTTCCTTATTAAATGCCTGTGAATTATTTTCAACAGGTGAGTATGTACTGTACCAAACAAAGGATCGTTATATTTTAACCAATGCTACTGTCCACGAATCTTTTTATCCCCTTCGGATGGATTATCCCACTTTTACCCAAGGGGTTTATCTTTTAAATTTAACAGAAGCTGCTATTCAATTTCAACAGCCTTTTGAAGATTTATTTCGTTTACTTATAAAAACTTTAAATGTTCTTGCTTATGGTGAGGAAAACTCCGCCACTTTACTTGGTTTGTTTCTCTTCCATTATGCAAATTTACTTGGATATAAGCCTCGTCTACTTCATTGTATTTATTGCGAAAGCAAAGTTTCACAAAATGATTCTATTTTTTTTGACTATGCTGGTGGAGGCGTTGTATGTAAAAGTTGTAATCAAATAAAAAAATGTCCTTCTCTTACAGAAGAACATTATCTTTGGCTTCTTCAAGCTGTTCATACAGGGCCACAAAATGCTCATTTGCTTACTTATGAAGCACCTTTCTCTTTACTGAAAAAGTTCGTTGAGTTCCGTTTAGATTTTCCGGTAAAATCCGGTGACTCCCTAGTACTCTAAATACTCACTGTAAAAAGGGTTTCTACATAGAGCATCTTTATACTCTGTTTTCATTGTATAGGTATAAATAAGAAGCTTTTCTCCATTTTTATTTTCATCGTATTTTCTACGAAAATAATATCGCTTTCGATCTCTTAATACAGATATGTCATTTTGCAAAAGCAAGCCTAAAATAGCTACTCCGTTATTGGTTAAAGGTAAATGTTTATGCCCTTCAAAAGAAAATATTATCTTCCTTCTAACGGGTAACAATATTAAAAAAACCACTTCTTCTGAAGAGATCACCACTTCTTCAAGCCTTCTTCTTCTTAACCTACGTACAAAAGGATATAAATCTTCGTACATTTTGCCATTACGCATTTTTTCCATTCGAAGCCTGTCACGCTTAATGTTTCTATTTTCAATAGATAAAAGAAGCAAGAAGGTAATCAGAAATACTCCTGTAACCACAACTATTAACACATGTTTCAGCTCCCGGTTCCATTATCACTATTTTTCCCTTGCTATCGCTTTTTTCATGCAATCAAAGGTTTCCTGGCTTAAAACGTGTTCCATTCGGCAGGCATCCTCAGCTGCAATTTCAGGCGATACCCCTATTTCAATTAAATATTTTCGTAGGGTCTCATGTCTTTCATACATTTCTTCAGCAATGGCTAATCCTTTAGGGGTTAATGTAATAAAACCATTTTCATCCATTTTCACATGGCCACTTTCACGCAAACGCCTCATTGCAATACTTACACTGGGCTTACTAAAGTTCAATGCATTCACCACATCGATGGAACGCACTGTTCCTTTTTCTTTTGATAATATTAAAATAGATTCTAAATAATTTTCGCCTGATTCTTGCAACTTCATTCAAAACATCCTTTTATGTTCCTTTTGTACATAGTAATTATATCATAATGCTTTATTTATCTCAATAAATCAAAAGGTCTCCAAAAATGGAGACCTTTTGATTTAAATATTAACGGTTTCTTCTTTAGTGTAAATTGGTTCTATTTTTTCAAAAGCAATTTTTTGGTCATTCACATATAGTTTTACACTATCCCCTAAGGCAATATTGCCGGCGATAATTTCTTCACTTAGCGAATCTTCAATCAGTTTTTGAATTATTCTACGCAGTGGCCTGGCTCCATACTGAGGATCGTAACCTTCTTTAGCTAATAAAGCCACTACTTCATCATTATATTGTAGCTTCATCCCTTTTTGGGATAATCGCTTAGATACTTGCTCAAGCATTAGATTCGCAATTAGAGAAATATCTTTTTCTTCCAATTGATGAAACACAATTAATTCATCAATACGATTAATAAATTCAGGGCGGAAGATGTCCTTTACTTCTTCCATAATTCCTTCTTTCATGGTTTCATAATCTCTTACAGCCCCTATGCTGCTTCCAAAACCTAAGTTTCTGCCATTTCCAATAGCATGTGCACCGGCATTTGAGGTCATAACAACAATCGTATTTTTGAAATTTACTACCCTGCCTGAATTATCCGTTAGCCTTCCGTCTTCTAATATTTGCAGTAAAATATTAAATACGTCAGGATGAGCTTTTTCAACTTCATCTAATAAAACAACACTATAAGGTTTGCGACGCACAGCCTCTGTTAACTGGCCGCCTTCTTCATATCCAACATATCCCGGAGGAGACCCGATAAGTCTTGAAACGGTGTGTTTTTCCATATATTCTGACATA
>CAZEIB010000030.1:0-8297 GCA_964511785.1 uncultured Oscillospiraceae bacterium | reverse complement strand
ATAATTATAATCAATATTATTACTATTACTATTAATTAATGACTTAACCTTTCGTCCAAGTACGTCAAAACCACAATATTCTGACATATCTATACGAATTAACGCATCCTCATCTCCAAACATAGATTCTCCTAAAGCACGGCACAGTTCTGTTTTACCAACCCCTGTAGGACCTAAAAAGATAAAGGATCCAATAGGTCTTTTAGGATCTTGAAGCCCTGCTCTCGCCCTTCTAATAGCCTTACTTACAGCCGTTACGGCTTCATCTTGTCCAATAACCCTTTCATGTAAGGTTTCTTCTAGCTTAAGTAAACGTTGGCTTTCTACTTCAGTCATTTTCTTTACAGGAATCCCTGTCCAGCTAGCTACAATTTGAGCAATATTTTCCTCGCTTACAATGTCTTTTGAAGTTCCTTTTTCATTTTTCCAAGTATTGCGTCTGGCAGTAATTTCTTCTCGAAGCTTTTTTTCTTCATCTCGAATCGAGGCAGCCTTTTCAAAGTTTTGATAAGTAATGGCTTCCTTTTTTTCTATTTCCAGTGCGTTGAGTTTTTCTTCTTGTTCTTTCACATCAAGAGGGGTTGTGAAAGAGTCAATTCTTACTTTCGAAGCCGCTTCGTCCATTAAATCAATGGCCTTGTCTGGTAAAAATCGGTCAGAAATATACCTGTCACTTAAAGTTACCGCTGCTTTCAAGGCTTCGTCGGTAATGCGTACTTTATGATGGGCTTCATATTTATCTTTAAGACCTCTTAAAATTTCTAAAGCTTCTTCTTTAGTAGGTTCTCCAACCATTACCGGTTGAAAACGTCTTTCTAAAGCAGCGTCTTTTTCGATATTTTTTCGATATTCATCTAAAGTGGTTGCCCCTACACACTGCAAATCTCCTCTGGCTAAAGAAGGTTTTAAAATATTGGCCGCATCCATAGATCCTTCTGCTTTCCCTGCCCCTACAATGGTATGTATTTCATCAATAAACAAAATTACATTCCCATCTTCCTTCACTTCGTTCATCACATTTTTTAAGCGTTCTTCGAATTCTCCTCTATATTTGCTACCGGCGATTAACCCACCAATATCTAATGAAACAACTCTTTTTCCTGTTAGTGTTTCGGGGATAGTTCCTAAAACAATTTTTTGTGCAAGCCCTTCAGCAATGGCGCTTTTTCCTACTCCCGGTTCTCCAATTAGAACAGGGTTATTTTTGGTTCGTCTTGATAAAATTTGAATAATTCTCTCAACTTCTTTTTCTCTACCAATAACGGGGTCTATTTCACCATTTTTAACAGCCTCATTTAAGTCTACTCCATACTGTTCTAAAGCCGTTTCTCCTTGGTTAGCGGTTCCGCCTTGAACATTCCCCTGGTCGTTGGCTTCATTTCCTTGGGCAAGAAGTGTTAGTAAACCCTCTTGAATGCTTTTAAAATCGGCACCTAATTCTCGTAAAATGGTTCCTGCTACCCCATCCCCTTCTCGTATAATAGCAATCCAAAAGTGCTCTGCTCCAATAAAGGTATGGTGTAGTTCCTTTGCAACAACCATACTGGTTTCTAAAGTTTTTTTCCCTCTTGGGGTCAACTCCAGGGTTCCAGTTACTTTTTCACTACCAGCACCTGTAAGTTCAATAATTCTTTGTTTTACCTTTTCGTAAGTAATATTTCCTAATAAAGATTGTATATTCTCTCCCGGTGAAGACAAAAGCCCTAGTAATAAATGTTCCGTACCAACATAACGATGGTTTAAATCTACTGCGGCTTTTTGCGCAGCAGCTAAAGCTTTTTGTGCTCCTTGGGTAAATCTTCCATACATTGCCATAATTTTCCTCCTAGTTTATACAGCCACGTTTTCTTTTAAAAACCGTTGTATCTGTTTTGCTCTTTCTACATCAATATTTGTTTCTTCTTCTTTTTGATTTTTCACATGGCCGTCTTGAGCCATATTTAGTAACTGGTCAATAATTTCTAAAGGGATATCTATTAGCTTTAAAGATGCACCTACCCTAATGTTTGACCAATGTTTCATAAATTCTCTGTTTCTCATTTGCTTTGCATATTTTAAAAGGCCTAAAGACCTAAAAATTTGATCTTCTACAAAAACCTTATTGTTTTTATATGCCCTCTCTCTTAATTCTCTCTCCATTTGAATAATTTGCTTACCCACAGCCATTACAGAAGCAATAATTTCCTCCTCTGTTTTACCAAGGGTAATTTGATTGCTTACTTGATAGATATTACCTAACGTTTCACTACCTTCTCCGTACATCCCTCGAATGGTTAAGCCTATCTTGGCAACAGATTGGTTTACAGTTCCCATTTGATTAAACAGAGAAAGCATTGGTAGGTGAAGCATATAAGAAGCACGCATTCCTGTACCTGTATTGGTAGGGCAAGCCGTTAAATACCCTAAATGGTGATCGTAAGCAAAATGAAGATTTTTTTGCAATTGGTCTTCTACTTCAAAGGCCTTTTCTGCTGCTTTTAACAGCTGTGTTCCCGGCTCTATTGCTTGCAAGCGTATATGGTCTTCTTCGTTAATCATTAACGAAATATGCCGATCTTTTTTTAAAAATAAAGCACCGGCAGTTTTCTTCGTTAAATCAACACTAATTAAATGATCTTCTACTAAAGAGGTTCGTTCCCAAGGGGATAAGTCCTCCATAGCAAAAAATACGTAGGGAGACTCTTCTTCCAATTCATTTAAGCTACCACAAATCCGTTCAATGCAAACCGCTGCAATATTTTCACTTTGTTCTGTAGAAAAAGGCAAGTCGTCAAAGTTTCGTGCTAAACGAATTCTTGATGTTAATACCACATCTCTATCAGGTATTTTCTCTTTGTTGATCATTGCACTTCTCCCCTTTGTCCGTTAAGGCTTTCAATTTATCTCTAATAATAGCTGCCTGTTCAAAGTTTTCTTCTTCTATAGCTTTAGCCATCTCTATACGTAACTGTTCTTTTTCCAAGTTTTTAGGTTCTTCTTCTTTTTCTTTTGTCTTTTCCGTAAATTCATAACGGAAAGGTACCCTTCCGGCATGTTGCGTTCTTCCGTGTATTCTTCTTAATAAAGGTTGTAGTTGCTCTTTAAAATCTTCATAGCACTGGGCACAACCAAGTTTTCCCGTTTTTTGAAAAGTTTCATAGGATAGATGACAAACAGAACACTGAAGACTTTCTGTTGGGGTTGTTTTTGGCATAATGGCCATCAAACTTGTTAAAAAATTTTCAATATCTCCCTGTTCAAAATCTAATTTCAATTTATCTACACACTCTTGACATAAGTGTTTTGTTCTTTTTTCTTCCTGTAAATGCATAGTAATAAAAACAGTAGCTTCGTTTATTTTACATTCTTCACACAGCATTGGTATTCCCCCCATTTTGTATTGTTATGCCCTTTTGTGTTGTTCTTTTGCTAATACAATCAACATGTTTTTTAATATTCTTGCTCGCAGTTCATTTTTCATAGCAATAGAAAGAGGAAGGCTTAAGGCATCATCAGTAATTGCAGAAAACATTATTTTTCCCTGATTTTCATTGATAATCTCTTGATCAACCAAGCCTCTGATAATAGCTGCTCCCTCAGCCGTTGTAATGGTTTCACCTATTCTTTCATATAGTAAGTAACTTAAATATTCCGTAGTAGAGTGTTCTAACCTAACAATACGTATATATCCGCCGCCTCCCCGTTTGCTTTCAATAATGTAACCATGGTCCGGCGTAAAGCGAGTAGCTAACACATAATTAATTTGAGAAGGAGCACAGCTGAAATATTCTGCTAACTCATTTCTTTTTAACTCTATTTCTGTTTCCGTTTCTTCTAAAAGCGCCTTAATAAACTGTTCTATGGTATCGCTGATTCGCACATTTCTGCTCCTTTCTACAACTCATTTGACTTTCTTTGACTATTAAATTTTACCATACTTATTTCAATTGTGCAACCTTTTTTCATTCTATAGACCTTTTATCCAATTTTTGCTATAATTACCATTGGTTATTAAAATATCTATACTGGAGGTGGCTTTTTTGAAAAAAAATATTTCTTTTTTCCTAATAACTCTATTGCTCTTTTCCACTTTTTCTTTAGCTTTCTCTGAGGAATCCTCTTCACCCTATCTTTTAAAAGAATTAAGCGACGATTGGACCGATTTTCAGTTTCAATTGGAAAATCAAGTTTATCAGCTTCCCCTACCTGTTTCTATTTTTTTGGAAAATGGTTGGACTTTAGAAGATGACGAGGAATTATTAAGCCCAAATATGGTAACTTTTTCTCGCAAGCTTTCAAAAGATCATTTTTCTTTTGATGTGCGCATTATTAACCTTGGTATTGATGTATTACCTGCCGCAGAGTGCTTGATTGGCGGTTTTTCCATAAAAGAAGAAGACTTAAAAGAAGGGATTTCCCTATCTGTTTCGCAAAACGCTTCTTTTGGTAAAACCAAAGAAGAAATTTTAACTTTATTTGGAACTCCAGGCTATGTATATGAAGCTACCAACTATGAAAAAGCCGAATACAAACTAGAAACCTATTGTACTTTGGTGTTTTATTATGATTCTGAAACTCAAAAGGTGATTACTATTGAAATGCAAAACTACACCACTCCTCAAGGCTATAACGACGTGGCTAATCAGGCTGAGGTAGAGGTTCCTCAAGAAGTAATAGATTATCAAGCCGATAGCGCTTTAGGTGATGATATTTTCTCTTTTAATGTAAAAGTGGATGATGTGGTTTATACCTTGCCTGCCCCTTGCACTTATTTTGAAGAGAATGGTTGGAAGCTGGCTGAAAAATCTTTAGTTAAACTTCCTGCAAAAGATAGCAAAGGCCGTATCCCTCTACTCTACGATGGTGGTTTTACCGTAAACACCCGTTTTATTAACCCTACCGATAAGGGCAACATCTTACAAAACTGTTTTGTTGCTGCTCTTATTTTTGAAGAAAACTTCCCGGGAAAAGTAGAGTTTCCAGGTGGTATTACCATTGGAATGGCAAAAGGTGATTTAGAAAAAGCTATTGAAGGTTTTGCTTTGACTGAAGAAGAAGTCAAAATTGAAGAATCGAAAAGCTATACTTCTTTTTCTCTTCGCAAAAAAGTTTTGGAAGATGTAAATATTTATGTAAACAATGAAACCAACCTAGTATACAAAATAGAAATAAACAACACCACTATAAACCGTAAATAATTAAAGAAAAAAGGAGCCCCTCAACAAGTTGAGGGGCTCCTTTTTTCTTTATCTTTTATTGAATACTATATTTCATATTAATCAAATGAATCTCTTCTTTTTTTAAAGGAGGATTACAGTATTCACAAGGGGTTAATGAATGATAAGGCTCTTGCTCTAATTGCCCGTAAGCAAAAGGGGTTAAAGGTAAGTATTCATCTTTTACCCCATAACACTCCCCTTGGCTATGATAGTTTTTACCGCCATTAGGATTATAGTAAAGAGGCAAATCCTCTTTAGGAGTTTCTATTTTTCGTCCTTGGTAATCTTCCCAAATCCATACCCTAATTCCTGTTTTTTTGTTTTTCCAAAGCCAATCCAAGTTTACTCCTTCAGGGGTTCGTTTACGTTGAACTCTAATACAACCATGGCTTGCTCGTTCTCCCAGTAAAGCTTCCCCTTCAGTAAAATTTTTAGTTTCTCCTCTTAATATATAAGGCACTTTATGTATTAAGTCCCCTGCGTTATATCTTAAAGCCAGCTCATAGGTCTCTCTTCCGTCATCTGATTTAAAGTCTCCTACTGCACTAACTATAATATACTCTCCTGATCTGGTTTCTTGGTAAGGACGACTTTCTGTTGCTAAGCCTGTAGAAATAATCATGGTTGTGTAAAGTTCACCTTCTTTGATGATGTACATTCTCTGGGTCATTTTATCAATCACAATTCCATAGTCTCCTACAGGAGGTTTTTCTTTTAGTAACTTTGTTTCAACATAACCTTTTACTAAATCTCCCCATACTTTTACCTTGCTGTAATGAAAGGAAGATGAGTAAGTTTCAACCAAAGCCCATCCGTTATCTAAGGTTTCTAGTACATGTACCCCTTGAGAGGAATAGGTAACATCTCCCACAACATCAGCATCAAGGGAAGGCTCTGCTCTTAACTGGTATTGATCTTTTTCTTTTCCTTCAAGGACAGTAATGGGCCTACTCATTGCTTCCCAAATTCTCTGTGGATTATTAATGTCCATAGGCGTATTCCAATAATGATAACCCATCCCTGTTTCTGATCCGTAGTTTAAAGAAGGTGTTGGATGAGTAGTAGAATAATCTTCTGAAAGAAGGCTTTCTTTTTGGATTTGTTCTTCTTTATCTTCTTGTGTAATATTTTCTTTTATTTCTTCATAAGTACTAGGGGTTATCTCTTTTGGAACTTCATCGATAAAGGAAATATCCTCTGCAAAAACGGTTATGATAATATTAATAAATAAAACAACTGCAATAATTAATATATTTCTTCTTTTTTTCATGGTTCACCTCCATTGATTGTACTCTATTATAGCATTTACAATTATTTTTTTCCATTTTATAAAAAAATATTCATAAATAATCTTAAAACTGTAGCGTTACAATTGATGTGAGACCATAATGAAGTTAAGGAGTTGATAGTTATGTCAAAACTTCATCACACACAACGATACCTACCTCATGAAGTGATTACTCGATTTTACGCTTGTAAACTTTATGATACAAAGCGATATAGTGCTTCCTTTGTCTGTAGACGTTATAGGATATCTAAGGCATCCTTGATGCGTTGGATGAATCGTTATGATGGGACTAAAGAATCACTAATGGATAAATCTCATAGACCACATTCTAAGCACCCTAACTCTCATACAGACAAAGAAATCAAATGGATTAATAATTACTTAAGACGTAACCCTAACATATCTATGATTGAATTGTACACCAAATTGCGTATTAATCGTGGTTATTCAAGAAACCCAGCTTCCTTATTCCGTTTTCTTAGAAAACAAGGTTACTATAAGAAAGAAAAGCCAAAGAAGAAACCGTATAAACCGCAACCCTATGACACTCCTACTGAATTAGGGGTTAAGTGGCAAGTTGATGTTAAGTATGTACCAACAGAATGTAAAGCAACTACATTACCTCACGATAAGAAGTTCTTTCAATATACAGCGATTGATGAAGCTTCAAGAGAACGTTTTTTATTTTACTATGACGAACAAACCGCTTATAACTCTGTTGATTTCATTAATCGTGCAATTAAGTATTTTAAATATCAACCTCAGATAATTCAAACTGACAACGGTAACGAGTTCACGTACATTATGAAGACTGATAAGGTTCATCCTGTAGATCAACCTGTGTAACTCACTTGGAATAAAACATCAACTCATCAGACCACGAACACCACGTCATAATGGTAAGGTAGAAAGAAGTCATCGTAACGACAACGAACGTTTTTATAGATTTCTGAAGTTCTATTCACTTGATGATTTGCGTTATCAGGGAAAACTATATCTTAAGAGAGCAAATAACACTGTAATGACGACCTTAGGATACTTGACTCCGCTAGAAATGAGAACTTTTCTTAGGAAAGTATGAATATTTATCAATTTAGTAATTGTATTAATCAACACTAGTATCACTTACGTGTACTAACCCATATTTATGCGCTGAAAAAAGAAAAACAAAGCTTATTAAAACTCCAATAATCCCATAAACAGCATCTATTATATCAGGAGTGTTGATTGATCCTAATAATGTTTCACAAATTAAATTCCCAACGATTAGTGAAATTCCTAAATAAACAGTTAACGAAAACTTCTCATCAGTCTGAATCCAGTATACTCCTACAGCTAGATAAAATAACAAGCTCAACGAAAAATTTGAAATGTGAGAGTTAATTTCTGCATTTATTACAACTATATCCGTAAAAACACTTAGCCATCTTATTAATCCTAAACTTCCAGCAAAAACTACTAAGCCATTATAGAGAAGCTTGAACATTTTTGTTAATGCAAATATTTTTTTCTTTGCCATCATTCATCACCTCGTAATCTCCTATCAATTATGATTATCACATCTCTTATTGTGCTAGTCAAGTGACACAGGGATGTATTAAATAAATTGGTCTCACATCATTGACAAGTCTACAAAACGTTCATAAACAATCTTAAAACGATAGTTTTTTGGTAGATTATAAAATGAAGTCTACTATAAAGAAATAGCCCAAGAAAATCTCTTGTTGCAGAATATATTTGAGTGAATACTAACTACAAATGGTAGATTGTAAAATGAAGTGCATCAGAAAGAAATAGCCCACAAGAATTTC
>CAZEIB010000029.1:0-14688 GCA_964511785.1 uncultured Oscillospiraceae bacterium | reverse complement strand
CAGGTTTGAGGATCATCAGCCGCTTCACAGGGCACTTGAAGGGAGGCGGAAATAGCCTCCGGCAATCCTGTTAGAGCCGCGCCTCCTCCCGTTAGCAAAATACCATATTCAAAAATATCGGCTGCCAGCTCTGCAGGGGTATGTTCTAAAATACCGTGAATACTTTCAATTAAGGCCTGCAAGGGGTCGTCAAAGGCTTCTGTTAATTCGTCAGATGTAATACGCAGGGTTTTAGGCAATCCTGTTAACAGGTTTCGTCCCGTTACATCCATAGATAACTGCTCTGATCTTGGTAGAGCGGAACCAATGGTAATTTTAAGCTCCTCTGCTGTTCTTTCTCCAATTAACAAGTTGTGTTTTCTTCTAAGTAAGCGAATAATAGCATCGTCAAATTGATCTCCCCCTATTTTGCTAACATCCCCTAATACAATTTCTCCTTTGGAAATAACAGCAATATCTGAAACTCCTGCTGCAATGTCAATAAGCATGGTACCATAGGCCGGTTCAATATCAATTCCGGCACCTATGGCAGCGGCAATAGGTTTTTCAATCATTTGAGTACGACGCATTCCTGCGTCAAACATAGCACTTACAATAGAGCGTTTTTCCATGGCGTTTACCCCTGTAGGAGGGGCGATAATGGCTTTAGGCCTTGAAAAAATACGCTTCCCTACTACTTTTAACACAAAGTATCGAAGCATGGCACTGGTTAATTCAAAATCTCGAATACTTCCATCACTAATAGGCCTAATGGCCAAAATACTGCCGGGGGTACGTCCCACCATTCTTTGTGCTTCGTCACCAATGGCTAAAATATTGTGGTTTCCTCTATCAACAGCCACTACGGCAGGCTCTCTTAGTACAATTCCTTTTCCCTTCATGTAAATAAATACTTGGCTGGTACCAAGGTCTATGGCAATATCGTTATAAGCTGCCATCAAAGGCTCCCTCCTTCAGCAGTTAAAAATATCTTTAATAGGTATCGATTATTCATATAAAGTAACTCCTTGCGGTACTTTAATCAACAGTTCTTTTTTAATGGGTACAAAAGGCAAATCTTCATCCCAAGGATAAAATACACGTGTAAGTTCCAATCCCTTGCTGGGGGCTGTAGGGCCTAAAATTAAACGATTCTTACTTTCCAAGGCTTCAAAAAGTACTTCTTTAGGCAAACGTTTTTGCCCTATTTCAATCAAAGTACCGGCTAAAATACGTACCATGTTATATAAAAATGCGTTGCCACAAAAGGTAAAGGTGATTTGTTCTTGGTTTTGGTAAACATCAATAGCATACATATGCCTTTGAGTGGTAACAGGGGCTGCACCACGGGCACAAAAGGCGGCAAAGTCATGGCTCCCTAAAAGAGGGGGGATGGCTTCTTTAATAAGGTCAAGGTTAATTTTTACCGGTACATGGGCATAGTATTGGTGAAACATTCCCGGGCTTTGAGGATGGTTGAAAATACGGTAAGTATACATTTTCCCACAGGCTGAATACCTTGCATGGTGGAAAGGAGATATTTCCTTGGACCTTAAAATCCGTATCCCTTGGGGGAGAAGGGTGTTTAAAATAAAAGCAAATTTTTCCCCTTTAATGGCAGTATCCATATTAAAATGGGCTGCTTGGCCTTTAGCATGAACCCCGCTATCAGTTCTGCTGGCTCCATATAGGGTTATGGGTTTTTTAGCAATTTTTTCCAGGGCTTCTTCTATTTCCTGCTGAATACTGGGGGCATTTAATTGCCTTTGCCAGCCGGAATAAGCACTTCCATCATAACTAATGGTTAAAAGTATTCGCTTTTCCATTATACAAAACGCCTGAAGAGGATGACTGTAATAAAAAACAAACAGGTAATACCGGTGGCTATATAATCTATGGAAGAAACTTTTAATACTCTTAAACGAGTACGGTTTTCTCCGCCGTGGTAACATCTGGCTTCCATGGCCATGGATAAATCGCCAGCACGCCTAAAAGCACTAACAAAAAGAGGAACTAACAGGGGAATCATGGCCTTTGCACGGTTAATTAAATTCCCCGATTCAAAATCTGCTCCTCTTGCCATTTGGGCCTTCATAATTTTATTGGCTTCATCTAAAAGGTCGGGGATAAACCGTAGAGCAATGGTCATCATCATGGCCAGTTCGTGAGAAGGAAAACGAATCACCCGAAGAGGGGATAAAAGCATTTCAATGCCATCAGTTAGGGCAACAGGAGGGGTACTTAAAGTAAGAAGGCTGGTACCTACCAATAAAAACACCAGACGAAGGGAAAAGTGAACGGCTAAAGTGAGCCCTTCTTTTGTAATGGTAATAATCCAAAAATGAAACAGCACTTTTTCACCTTGGCCAAAAAACAAATTGAGTAAAAAAGTTAAAATTAAAATAAAGCGAAGGGCTTTTAATCCTCGTAACATGGTTTTAAAGGGAATGGTAGAAATTTTAATGGCAAGAATCATAAACAAAAAAGGAATGATATACCCAATGGGGGAGGGAACCAGAAACACCATAACCATAAAAGCAATAGTAAGAAGAATTTTAATCCTAGGGTCCATACGGTGTAAGGGGCTATCGCCAGGGTAATATTGGCCTAAGGTAATGTTATTTAGCATGTTGCCCTCCTTTTTGGGCAATGTATTGTGTAATGTATCGGGCCACTTCTTCAGTGGTATATACATCGGTTGGAACATCCCACCCACTGTAACGCAGGGCATGGGCCAACTGGGCAGCTTGAGGCACCCCAAGACCGATGGATTCCATAAAGTTTTTTTGGGAAAAAATTTCTTTAGGGGTCCCGTCAGCTACAATCTTTCCTTCACTCATTACCAGTATACGAGTAGCCAGTTTAGAAATATCATCCATGCTATGGCTTACCATAATAATGGTAATTTTTTCTTCTTCATGAAGGGCTTTAATCATCTGTAAAATATCATCCCGTCCCGAAGGGTCAAGGCCTGCAGTAGGCTCGTCCAGTACCAATACTTCAGGTTTCATGGCCAACACCCCGGCTATAGCCACCCTACGCATTTGCCCGCCTGATAATTCAAAGGGAGAACGGTCTGCATAAGTGTCATAATCTAAGCCCACTTGAAGAAAAGCTTTTTTTACCCGTTGGTTAATTTCATCTTCAGGAAGGCCTAAGTTTTTAGGGCCAAAGGCAATATCTTTGGCTACAGTTTCTTCAAAAAGCTGATGCTCCGGGTATTGAAAAACCAAGCCCACTTTTTGCCTTACGGTTTTTTTAGAAGTGCTAGGATCCTGTAAAGAAAGACCGTCTACCACAATTTTTCCTTCGGTAGGGGGTAAAAGCCCGTTGAAATGCTGTATTAAGGTAGATTTCCCTGAGCCTGTATGGCCAATAATTCCTACAAACTCCCCATCGTTAATGGTAAAAGAAACATCGTGAATGGCGGTAGATTGAAAAGGGCTACCGGGCATATAGGTGTGGGTTACGTGTATTACTTCAATTGCCATAAATTCCTGTCAACTCCCTTACCATTTCTTCTACTGTCAGTATCTCTTTAGGAATAGGTACTCCCTGTTTAATCAGCAGTTCAGCTAAGGCGGTCATTGGGGGCACATCTAAGCCCAAAGAACGGATTTGATTCGTATTGGAAAACACTTTTTTAGGGCTGTCAGATAAAACCACTTCTCCTTGGTCCATCACTACTACTCTATGGGCTTTTGCGGCTTCTTCCATAAAGTGGGTTATCCAAACCACTGAAATACCATGGTTTTGATTTAATTCCTGCACCGTTTCAAACACTTCTTTACGGCCTGTAGGGTCTAACATGGCGGTAGCTTCATCTAGCACCAGTATATCGGGCTTCATAGCCAGTATCCCTGCAATGGCTACCCTTTGTTTTTGCCCGCCGGACAAAAGGTGAGGAGCACTTTTTTTAAAATCCGTCATATTTACTCGTTTTAGGGAATCATCAATTAAAGGCATCATTTCTTCAGTAGGTACCCCAATGTTTTCAAGGCCAAAAGCTACATCTTCTTCTACAGAGGTGGCTACAATTTGGTTATCGGGATTTTGAAAGACCATTCCCACATGTTGACGAATTTCCCAAGGCTCATCGGCATCAAGGGTATTTACCCCAAGAACCACTACCTTACCTTTGTCAGGCAAATAAAGGGCATTTAGTAGCTTTGCCAAAGTGCTTTTACCACAGCCGTTACGACCTAGAACTGCAATAAACTCTCCTTTTTCTACTTGGAAGGATACATTGCTTAAAGCTTCGGGCTCGTCATCATCGTACGTATAATAAACATTCTCAACAAAAATTTGATAGGATTTGCTCATATATAAACTCCTTTAAAAGGCCTATTATAACTAAAAGGCAACGCTTATTATAACATGAAAATCAATCCGGGGCAATGAAAGAGGCAGTTGTAAAGAGAAAGGAAAAAAGAAGAAAAAAACAAAAAAAGATTGTTAATATTCTTGCAAAGTTACATTATTATGATATAATAAGGGCGAAATAGCATAACTCCGAGTTTATGCAACCCAAGTGGTTTATTAAACCGTTAGGTATAAGGAGCAATCCCTGTGCCAGCCAGTGTGCAAAGGAGCCGGTAATGTTTAATCAGGGTAAGCAGTGCAAGCTTACTTTAGTTAAAGTTACAGGCTTTTGTTATGTTTATTAATGCATGTATACAAAGGAGGAAAAGCACATGTCTGAAGGAAAAAAAGGGCTATTTAATCGGGAATACACACGTCGTCAATTTGTGTCCCTTACCGGTAAGGGGCTAACAGGGGTAGCTTTATCCGGCAGCTTACTCTCTGTACTTGGAATTACTCAAGGCCAAGCAGATGCAGGTTTGGTAGAGGTATTACCCTTACCTGAAAAACTATTGGTATACAACAGAGCCAAATGTACCGCTTGCCAACGTTGCGAGGTAAATTGTAACTTGGTAAACGAAAAAAGAATTCATCCCTATGTAGCACGTGTTCGTGTGCGTGAGAACATGTCTTACGGAGAAAAAGGACCTAGCGATGATTACCAACATGGAGAAGGTATTTTCGGATACTGGCAATTTGATGCTGAAACCTGTAAGCAATGTAAAGATGCTCCTTGCGTAAACATTTGCCCGGTGAAAGCTATCAGTGCAGATGAAAAAACCGGTGCCAGAATTATTGATGAAGAAGTTTGTATTGGCTGTGGCGC
The DNA here is from genome assembly GCA_964511785.1 of uncultured Oscillospiraceae bacterium. GTDB lineage: Bacteria > Bacillota > Clostridia > Christensenellales > Aristaeellaceae > CAYFQH01. Next base: position 9,521 of record CAZEIB010000029.1, on the reverse strand, counting down.
TTGTATTCAAGCTTGCCCCTGGGATATTCCGAGAATTAACCCCATTACAGGAAAATCCAGCAAATGTATTAACTGTGGCGCCTGTGCAGCAGGTTGCCCCACCAGTGCCCTTTCCATGGTAGCCTGGGAAGACGTTGCAAAGGCCATGGCGTAATTGCCCTATAACAACATAAGGAGGGAATCTATTTATGAATGGATGGACAGGTAATTTACTGCGTGTAAACTTAACAAACGGTACATCTAAAATTGAAAGCAGTGAAAAATATTTTGATTATATCGGCGGAAAAGGCATGGCCAACCGCATTATGTACGATGAGGTTCCAGTAGGAACCAAACCCACCGACCCTGAAAACAAGGTGGTATTTGCTGTAGGGCCTAACACTGCCTCCAGTGCTCCTACAAGCGGTAGAATGACCATTTCCACTTTATCCCCTTTTACTAAATTTAATGCCATTGTAGATGGACATATTGGTGGAGATATTGCCTCTCAAATTAAACTGGCAGGCTATGATGCTGTCATTATTGAAGGTGCTGCTTCAAGTCCTGTATACATTAATATTAAAGATGATAAAGTATCTATTGAAGATGCAGGGGAAGTATGGGGAAAAACCACCAGTGACACCGCTGCTATTTTAGCTCAAAAACATGGCAAAGGGGTTAACGTAATCTCTATCGGTCAAGCAGGGGAAAACCTGTTAAATTTATCCTGCTTAATTTCAGGGGTTGCCCACTGTGCAGGGGGCGGCCTTGGTAAAATCTTCGGTAGTAAAAACTTAAAAGCTGTTGTAACTTATGGTACAGGGGCCGTTGGAATTGCCGATGCGGAAGAAGTAAGAAGGTTAAACTCTTATGTAATCGGAGACCTAATGGGCTCTAACAACAACCACGTGGTTCCAAGTGTGCCTCAATCTTGGGCAGAATATGACAATGCTTCCACCCGTTGGACAGGGCGTCCCGGTTTAACCTGGGGAGCTGCTGAAGGTGGCCCTGTCGATACAGGGGAATCACCTCCGGGAGAACCTACTAAAATTGGTTTCCGTTGTCAAAAATCTGTTTTTGACCATGGAATGGTAGCAGAACAGTTTACCACCAAAATGGTTGGCTGTACTTACTGTCCTATTCGTTGTTACGGGGCTGTAAACTTACCTAAATTGGAAGAGAAAACCGGCGTTGTAGGTACCCATGCCAATACTTGTTTAGGAAACCGCCCCTATGTTGGTTTAATGAACGAATATGAAGATTTTGAAGTTGAAGGAGACGGCAAAATGCACGCCGGCGTATATAGCGCCATCCTGGCTGATGACCTTGGCCTTTGGGATAACTATGGCGAGCTGCACGCAACCTTAAAGTATTTTATGAACCACGATTTAATGGAAAAAGTATTAACCCCCGAAGAATATGCCGCCATTGATTGGACCAAGAGAGATTCAGGGGATATTACCTTTATTAAAGATCTTTTAGAAAAAGTCATCGATCCTAAGCATACGTTATCTAAATTGGCTCAAGGTGCCTATTATGTAAATGAAGAATTTAATGACCTTTTAGGTGATGAATATCTTCACTCAGCAGAAATGGCCCTATGGGGACCTATTGGTGCCAAACGTCACCACGGTAACGAAGCTGCAGCCCAAGTAGGAATGTTAACCAATATTATTTATAACCGTGACGGTATGTGTCACACCATTGTAAATATTACAGGTTCCGGTTTACCTTTTGAGCTGCAAAAAGAAATTGTAGAAGAAAACTTTGGCGTAGGAGCTTTAGATAGACCTAAAAACTATACTCCTATGAATGAAAGTAAAGCTAAATTTGCTAAGTTCGGTATTATGCGTCAAGTACTTCACGATTCTTTCACCTTATGTAACTGGGTATGGCCTATGACTTTCTCCCCCAGAAAAGAAAGAGCCTATAGGGGAGACTTAAGTGTAGAAGCTCAATACATGGCAGCTATTACAGGAGACAATAAATGGACCGAGGAAGAGCTGGATCACGCTACTGAAAGATGTATTCAATTACATCGTGCCTTTACGGTATTACAAGTAGGGGATGTAGATATGCGCAATGCCCACGACAGAATTTCTAACTTTATCTTCGATAAAGATCCCGATTTTAAACCTTGGGAAGAAGGTACAGATAAATTAGAAAGAGAAGACTGGGAAGAAGCATTGACCTTGTTCTATAAAGAGTTTGGCTGGGATGAAAAAACCGGTACTCCTACCCGTGCTACTTTAGAAAAATTTGGTTTAAAAGATGTAGCTGACGATTTAGAAGCTGCTAATTTATTACCAGCTTAATAAAACAAAAAAAGGAGCAAAACTTGCTCCTTTTTTGTTGCCTTTTTTTTTCTAAAAACTATATAGCTTTTTCTTTTTTCCAAAATCTAAAATACAGGTAAATGGCTATTACTGTATTTAAAATATCCATTAAGGGCTGTACCGCCATGAGGCCATACATTGGCCAAAATTGATTAAATATAATCATTAAGGGAATATCAATAAGTCCTTTTCTAAATAGGGATAATATTAAAGCAGGGCGAGCATTGCCGGCGCCTTGGTAGAGGGCAATAACCATAAAGCCTACAGCCATAAAAGGAGTAGAGAAAGCATGGAGCTTTAAAAAACCACTGCCGTATAAAATTACTTGAGGGTCATTCATAAAAAGGCCAATCACTTCAGGGGCAAAAAAGGCAATTATCATAAAAAAAACAAGGGAAAACCCAATAGCACAAAGGGAAGCGAAATGAAAAGCTTTTTTCATTCGTTTTTTATTGCCGCTAGAGTGATTGTACCCCAGTAAAGGCAAAATGCCGTTGGATATTCCTTGGGTAATGGCGGTAGGGAGGGAATCAATTTTTTTGGCAATTCCCACAGCAGAAAGGGCGGCTGCAGAATAGCCGGACATAAGTTTGTTTAATACCCCATTTGATAAAACCGACATAAACATTTGAATCGAAGAAGGAAAACCGATACTGAGAATGGTTTTTCCTACTTTTTTTGGTGCTTTTAAATATTTGGGGTGAAGAGAAATATGAAACTCTTTTCTTTTAAGGATTAAACAACCTAAAAAATATCCTGTTGCTACATAGTTGGCAATAGCAGTAGCCAAGGCAGCGCCGGTAATTTCAAGGCCCAGTCCCCAGGGGAAAATAAAAAAAGGATCTAACAAAATATTTAAAAGGCCTCCTATAGACATGCCGATGCTGGCTTGCAAAGAATAGCCTTGGCTACGAACCAAGTGAGCTAAAACAGGATTCAAAATACTGGGCAAGGCTCCAAAAACAATGGAATACAGTACATAATGATAAGCATGGGTATAGGTATTACTTTGGGCACCTAACAAATAAAGCAAAGGTTCCTTAAAAACCAATACCCCTAAAGAAAAAGCCAAAGCCAATAAAGTAGCCCCCCAAAAAGCAAAGGCGCTACCTTGCTTGGCTTTAATAAATTCTTTTTTTCCTAAGGCTCTGGCAATATAACTGCTACCGCCAATACCAAAAAGGTTTGAAATAGCTGTTAACGTTAAAAATAATGGAAAAGCCACTGTAGCAGCGGCAACTTGGTTTTCATCTCCTGTTTGACTAATAAACCAGGTATCTGCCACATTATAAATAACCCCGATAAGCTGACTGATAATAGTAGGAAAAGCAAGAATAAAAACAGATTTACTTACTTTTTCCTTTTCAAATAAATAGGTTTTTTCATTTTGGAGATTGGAGAAAGCTTTAATTAACAAAACCTTCTTTCTAATGCCATAATAAGATTATTATAACATAATAAAGTAAGGGCAATAGCAAAAGACAAAAAAAGTTCAGAGAAGCTTTTAAGGGCTATAAAGAGGGCGTAAGAAAGAAACTGGGAAAGAGGGAAGCTTTACAAAATTACAGCCTTAAGCTATACTAAAAACATCTTACAAGAAAGGAAGTGTCTAAATGTTCTTACTTTTTGCTACTGATAAAATATAAGCAGCATGGTTCTGTGCTGCAGAAAGCAGGTGCTTATGGCACAGATTAGTATAGATCATTTAACATTTTCCTACGATGGTAGTTACGATACCATTTTTGATCATATTTCCTTTACCCTAGATACCCAGTGGAAACTAGGGTTTATTGGGCGTAACGGCAGGGGGAAAACCACCCTGTTTAAGTTAATGTGCAATGAAATGGAGTACCGGGGAAGTATTACCTCCCCGGTTTTGTTTGAACGCTTTCCTTTTGTGATTGAAGATCCGACCCAGTTAGGGTTGTTTATTACCCAAGAAGTGGCAAGTGAAGTGGCTTTATGGCAAATTGTCAAAGAACTTCATTTATTGGGTCTTGAAGAAGAGGTTCTTTATAGGCCCTTTAATACTTTAAGCAATGGAGAGCAAACTAAAGTAATGCTTGCTATTCTCTTTAGTAAGGATCATCACTTTTTACTAATTGATGAACCTACCAACCATTTAGACCTGGAAGGAAGAGAAATGGTAAAAGAGTATCTAAACCAAAAAAAAGGCTTTATATTGGTATCCCACGACAGGCACTTTTTAGATGGTTGTGTAGATCATATTTTGGCCATTAACAAAACGGGCATTCAAGTACATCAAGGAAACTTTACTACCTGGTGGGAAAACAAAAAAAATCAAGACCAGTTTGAACTGGAAGAAAATGCAAAACTGAAAAAAGATATTAAGCGCTTACAGGCTTCTGCTAAACAAAAGGAAGGCTGGTCTCATTTAGTAGAAAAAACAAAATTGGGTAGTGGTGACAGGGGATTTGTGGGGGCAAAAGCTGCCAAAATGATGAAGCGAGCCAAAACCATTGAAAACAGAATGAATAATGCTATTGAAGAAAAAGAAAAGTTGTTAAAAGACATTGAGTGGGTAGATGAATTGAAAATTCCTTTATTAAAGCACCACCAAAAAAGATTGGTGGTGTTTGAAGGGGTAACGATGGGATATGACAACCATATTCTCCTAAAAAACCTTTCCTTTGAAGTGCTGGCTGGGGAAAAAGTATGGATAAAGGGAGGAAACGGTAGTGGAAAAACCACTATCATTAAAGGAATAATGGGGGAGGTAGAAGCCAAAGAAGGTAAGATTTCCTTGGCCAGTAACCTGATTATTTCCTACATTCATCAAGACACCAGCTTTTTAACAGGCTCTTTAGAGGACTTTATTATTTCTTCTCAAATTGATCATACTTTGTTTAAAACCCTTTTACGTAAATTAGACTTTACCAGAGAACAGTTTGAAAAACCTATGGAAAATTACAGTCTTGGACAAAAAAAGAAGGTACTTTTGGCTAGAAGCTTATCTACCCCTGCTCACTTATACCTTTGGGATGAACCCCTGAACTATTTAGATGTATTTTCAAGGGAACAGGTGGAAAATATTGTTAAAAATAGCCAATTAACCCTTGTATATGTGGAACATGATAGCTTGTTTTCTGAAAATATTAAGGCAAAAGTGGTGGAAGTGTAAAAATAAATAGGTCATAATCAATAAAAATCAAACAGGAAAAGCCTTTTATCACCATAAAAAGGTTTTTCCTGTTTTGTATGGGTTTTTCATTTTAGTAAAAATTATATGAAAATAGCCTTGCATAGCATTTGGTACTCTTCATAAAGACCTTCTCCTGCTAAAGGAGAAAGGGCCTTTTCAAGTTCCTGATAGTACCACTGTTGTTTCTCTTTTCCACGGTTAAACCGCTGCCAAAATTGAGGACCGTCTCCCAAAGTATTAATGTCGCTTGCAATAGATCGTAAATTAGATAATTTATCTGCACAAGTTAAAAAAAGCACTTCCTTAGAAGCTTCTTCCTTTAAAAAGGCCAAAGTATTTTTACGCCGATCTTCCCAAGAAAGGCTTTTGTTTTCTGTAACTGCAGCAACGTAGTTTAGAACTTTAAAACCAAAAAGTTCTTGAATCATTTCAGGGGTGGTGGGGGTATCTTCTAAAGTATCGTGTAAAAGGCCGGCAATAATTAAAGGTTCAGCCTGATGGGCCAAGGTTAAAATTTGAGCCACTTCAAAAGGGTGTACAATATAGGGAATATCCGTTTGTTTTCTATATTGACCTTGATGAGCCTTGGTGGCAAATACAATGGCTTTTTGGGTTAAGCAAATAGGTAAACTCATATTTAAACTCCTTTCATGGTTAAAAAATTCATACTAAAAAACAAGGTAACTATACTGTAGCATAGATACCTTGTTTTAGTAAATGTAAGGATAGAAATATTAAGTTAAAATTTTTAAGAAATCATCTTCTTCTTCATCAGGAAACACCATATAACTACGAACGTCTAAGTAGAGTTTTTCTCCAGGTTTCATGGTGCTGTGAGTAAAGGGATCAGCAATCACTCTCAGGGTAGTCTCGTTCCCTAAAGAGAAAACACAGTCGTTTACATCACCAAGGAAATACTGTGATTGAAGAGTTCCTTCTAGCATAGAAGGCTCTTTAGAAATATTAATAAGCTCAGGCCTAATAGCAACCAAAACATTCCCTTGTTGATTACTATTGTTAGGTATTTGCTGGTTCGTACCGTCAAGGGTAATCACGCTACCCCTAGCATGACCTTTTAAGAAATCAATTTTCCCTACAAAATCTGCTACAAAAGGGTTGGCAGGGTTGTTGTATATTTCTTGAGGAGAACCGATTTGTTGTACAATACCTCTGTTCAATACCACAATTCGGTCGCTCATGGCCATGGCCTCTGTTTGGTCGTGAGTGACGTATACTACTGTAATTCCCAGTTTTTCTTGAATTTCTTTAATTTCAAAGCGCATGCTTTCCCGAAGTTTGGCATCAAGGTTGGATAGAGGCTCATCTAGTAATAACAGTTGTGGTTCAGCGGCTAAAGCCCTTGCCAAGGCTACTCTTTGTTGCTGTCCACCAGAAAGCTGGGAAGGAATTCGGTTGGCATATTGAGCTAAGTGAACTACTTCCAAAGTTTGGGTTACTTTTTTACGTATGGTTTCTCTATCTACTTTTTTAATTTTTAAAGGGTAAGCCACATTGTCAAAAACTGTCATATGAGGCCATACAGCATAAGATTGAAAAACCATACCAATGTTTCTCTTTTCCGGTGGTAAAAAAACTTTATCAGAAGATACAATGGTATCGTCAATTTTAATTTCTCCACTGGAAGGTTTTTCAAAACCTGCAATCATTCTTAGCATGGTGGTTTTTCCACAACCGGAAGGGCCTAGTAGAGTAATAAACTCTTTGTCATTAAATACTTCATTAAATTCTTTTAAAACCAATACGTCACCAAAAGACTTTGTAACGTTTGAAATGGTAATATTTGCCATAGCAATCATCTCTCCTTTTGTTTAAATTGAAAACTCACCTTTGGTTAACTTGTTTAAAACAAAGTTTAAAGCAATAACAAACAGCAATATACCAAAGGCCATGGCAGAAGCCTGTTGCTGGCTAGTATAGGTCCAATATTCATACAATTGGAAGCCTATGGTTTTTGTACTGTTGGTATACAATAAGTTGGTCATAGAAAGTTCGTAAAAACTGGGGATGAAAATAAGGAACCAACCTGCAGCAATGGATGGGAAAATTAAGGGTCCTGTAATTTTAAACATGGTTTTAAACCAACTGGCACCAGATATTTGAGAAGATTCCTCTAACGATACATGAACCTGACTCATGGCTGAAACCACTGTACGCATTCCCATCATCATATATTTAATTAAATAAGCAATAATCATAATAGAGGCTGTGCCGTAAATAATGGGCGGAAAGTGATTTCCGTTAGCCAAGGCTAAACTAAATTTCCCACGCATGGTCATAATTAATGCCAAGGCAATAACGACAGAGGGCATACCGGAACCAAGGGTAATTAAAAAGTCCGGTATTTTTCGGCCAGGGGTTTTGGTACGTTGTAATAAGTAGCTCATAATACAGGCAATTACAATGCCAATAGAGGCTGTGACCGTAGCATAAATCAAGCTATTAACTAAAGTAGTTGCTGTTTCAGCATGTTTGAAGATGGTAGTCCAATGGTTTAAGGTAAAATTCCCTGGATCAAACAAGGATTTACCTAAGTTCTTTTTAAATGAAGTTTCCAATATAGTATAGAAAGGCAATATTATAATAATAAAGGCAAAAATAATTACTAAAATGGTAATGGGTATACGCCATTTTCGTAAGTCTACAATATTTGGCCTGGTAGATTTACCGGAAACTGTAATATATTGTTTTTTAGCAATAACAAAGTCTGAAAAATACAGCACCAAAGCTGCCATAATCATTAAGAAAATAGAGAGACCTATGGCATCGTTAAAGCCATCTGCCCCAATTCCTATATATTCGGATATTCGTGTAGTGGCAGTATGAATTTTGCCGGGAGCTCCAATAATCGAAGGAATACCGTAACAACTGGCAGCACTAACAAATACTAGCAATGCCCCTGCAATTAAAGAGGGAGACATCATAGGTAAAGTAATAGTAAAAAGGGTTTTTAAAGGTGAAGCACCGGAAATACGAGCAGCTTCTTCTAAAGAAGGATCCATTTTTTCCATTGCCCTTGAAATGGTAATAAAGGCATAGGGATAATAGAAGGTAGTAAGCACCCATATCAGCCCACCTAAGGTATAGATATTTAAAGGACCGGTTTTACCACTCAAATTAAGTAAATTTCTCAAAAAAATGTTTAAAGTTCCTACATTTCGGTTTAGTAACCTTAACCAAGCCATAGCACCAACGTAAGGAGGAACCATGTAAGTCAATACAAATAAACTACGGAAAAATTTGCGGCCATACATATTGGTTCGCCCAACCAGCCAAGCTAAAGGGAAAGCGATTAAAGTACCTAAAATCATACTGGAGAAAGCAGCAATAATGGTGTTTTTTAAGGCACCCCAGTTCATTGGGTAGGTATAAATGCGCTTGTAAGTTTCCAAAGAGAAAGTGCTCTCCGGAAAAAAAGATTTAAATAAAAGGTATAAAAGGGGAAGTACTTCGTAATACAGTAAAAAAATGACTATGGCGCCTATAAGCACCCATTTCCAATCAAAATTAAAGCGCTTTGCTTTATAAACCTTACCCGGTTTGGATGATAGTTGATTATTCATTTACAACAACCTCTTCTCTAAAAATGAGGGAAAGCTGTACACGGGTACAGCCTCCCCCAAGGATAGGGATATGATATTTTTCTAAGAATTATTCGGGAATGGTTACTTTTTCTTGGAAAAGAGTACGCATGGTATCTCTTTCTTTATAAGTTTTTTCCCAGTCAACAGGAATTTCATTTCCTTTAAGGTCGGCAACGGTAGCACCATCAAAAGGTTCGTCTGGATATCCATCAATAACAGAGTGCATCCAACCTTTAACAATGTAGCTTTGTCCTTCTTCACCAAGTAGCCAGTCAGTAATGGCTTGGCAAGCTTCAATATTGTTGTTGGCATTTTTCCCTTCAGCAACAGTCATAACAGTTGAAGGAACCAAAACGTTTCCGTCATCGGGAATGAACCATTCCAATTTAGAATCTTCTTCTTCACGTTTTTTTAAAACAGATTCTTCCAAAATCATAACTG
>CAZEIB010000028.1:8395-14806 GCA_964511785.1 uncultured Oscillospiraceae bacterium | reverse complement strand
GGGGTGTTTTTACCGGTATTTAATACCAAAGAAACTTTGGTGTCATAATCGGCAATAGGAATAATTTCCCAAGTGACATCTACATTGTATTTTTCTGCAATGGTTTGTACGGTTAGCCAGTCTTCTTTAAAAGGAAGGGTGGCATTATCTGCATAATACATGGTAAGTTTTAACGGGTCTCCTTGTAAAAACTCTTCACCTTGGGCAAAGGCAACCAAAGACATTGCCATAATCATGACCAAAAGAAGGGAAAAAACACGCTTTAGGTTTTTCATATGAAAATCCTCCTTATTATATTAGTGCCACTTTAAATTGCTGAATTGGAAAAAGTTTCCCAAACAAACAATTACTTTGCACTTTTTTTCGTACTCTAATAATAGCATGAAAAAGGAGAGTTGTCAATAAAAACGCACAAGTTAATTATTTATTAATTGTGTAATTTGACCAATAAATATGAAGATAGAAGAAAAAAAGAGGAAATTTTACGAAGAACGGTTTTTTATGTAAGCTAACATCTCAGCTCGTCCTACTCTAGCCAGTCTGTCTTTTTCCACATCCCCTTGGGGTGAAACCTCTTTCCCCAAAATATTTGAAAGAACCTTGGCGGTTCTAGGTCTGCAAAACTGCCCTTGGCATTGGCCCATTCCAGCCCTGGTTCGTCTTTTAATTCCATCTACGCTGGTTAAAGGAATCCCTCTTGTAGCAGCATCTACAATATCTTTCTCCGGCACCTGTCCGCAGCGGCAAATGCGTCGTCCTTCTTCTCCTTCTTCAAGCTTTAACAAGGGTTGAAGTTCCTGAAAAGTGAGGGAAGGATGGGGGATATGAGTAGGCTTTCTGTTGGGATTAAAACCTGGATTAGGAGAAAGAGCAAGGCCGCTTTTTTCTAAAAGCTCAACAATCAGCTTAGCAATGGCAGGGGAGGAAGTCATTCCGGGAGACTGAATCCCTGCTCCGTTGATAAGGCCTTTAACTGAACTTTCTTCAATAATAAAATCATCTGTACTGGAAACAGCTCGTATTCCTGCAAAACTACGTAAAAAGCGGTTTATTTCAATTTTTTCTGTGGTAAGAAGGGCTTTTTCGTAAATGTCATACAATCTTTCCACATGGGTGTCCCGATCGGCTTTTTCCTCATCAATGGCATCAGGGCCTATCAGCAGGTTGCCGTAAACTGTAGGGGTAACCAAAATTCCTTTACCCATTTTGGTGGGCATTTGAAAAAGAACGGTGTTCACAGCTTGCCCACTATCTTTATTCAACAAAATATATTCTCCAGAACGGGGATGAACAGTAAAGCTGTTATCTCCTGCCATTTGGGCTACTTTATCTGCATACAAGCCTGCAGCATTAACAAGGGTTTTGCTTTTATACACATTTCCTTTTTTGGTTGTTAAGGCAAAAAAGCCCTTTTCTTTTTTAATAGAAACAACTTCTTCTTCTAAAAAAACTTGGGCACCGTTGGTAATGGCATTTTCAGCCAAGGCCACTGCTAATTCAAAGGGAGAGCAAACCCCAGCCCCTTTACAGAACAAAGCATATTCTACTTGGGGGTTAATATTGGGTTCCAAGGCCAATATCTCCTCTTTATTTAAAATAGATAAATCTGTAAGGCCGTTGGCTTTTCCGTTTTCTAATAATTTTTCAAGACCGGGCTTTTGCTCTTTATCAAATGCCAATACTAAAGAACCAATGGGTTTAAAGCCAAAGTGAAGTTCCTTATCAAGCTGCATAAATTCTTTTCGCCCCTTATAGCAAAGCCTTCCTTTTACTGTTTCGTGAGATTCTGCATAGCCTCCATGAACAATGGCAGAGTTTGCTTTGGTAGCACCCATGGCTACATCATTTTCTTTTTCCAAAAGCGCAATTTTTAATTGATAACGGCTTAGTTCCCGTAAAACAGAACAGCCTATAACCCCGCCACCAATAACCAAGACATCAAACATAAAAAATCCTCCTAAACGAGATGATATTCATAAAACAGATAATAATAAAAGAATACACTTTTAAAACCGCCTTGTAAAGAAAAGCGATGTAGAACCATCAAAAACAATCCCCTTTTGTAAAAAAAGGGGATTAAAAAACAAGAAACATATAAAAAACTTTTTACCGTAACTACAAATAACATAGGAGCCAATGGGGGGGTGAAATTGTAAACGTCTGGAAAATCAATTCAAAAAGCCTTTGTTATAAAATATAAAAACTATTGTAACTGAGGAATAAAAGCTTTTAAACAATCGTCCCAAAAGTGCCAGTCGTGAATCCCTTCGCTAAAATAAGCGGTAACAGGCAATTGTAATTCGTTAGCTTTTTCATAAAAGGCCACACTCATCAGGTAAAGGTCATCCTGCTTTCCACAGTAAATCTCTATAGGCAAGGTTTTAGGCACCTTGTTATTGAGTAAATGAATAGGGTTTAGCTCCGGTATTTCCTTATCTTGGGTAGCGTTCATGATAAAGGGAAATTCTTCTTTATGCTCTTGAGTTACGTAGGGAATGAGCATTCTAACATCTAACAATCCAGACAAGAGAAAAACTTTTGCATAATGATTAGGATAGGTTAAAGCAATACGGGCAGCCCCCATTCCTCCCATAGAAATACCTGCAATAAAGTTATCTTCTTTTTTGGTAGATAAGTGAAACAAAAGGCCTAAATATTCAGGTAATTCTTTGGCGATGTAACTGAAATAATTTTGTCCAAACAAGCCATCGGCATACATACTTCGTCCTGCACTGGGCATAACCACAACCAAACCGGTTTCTTGGGCATATAACTCTACTTTAGATAAGCGTAAACAGGAAGTTGCATCATCAGATAAACCATGGAGAAGGTAGAGGACTTTCCGTTTAGATAAAGGAGTTTGTCCTATACGGGTAGAATCGGGAACAATCATCGTTAAAGGGGTACTCATTTTTAATTCTCTTGAGTAAAAATCTAAAAACAAAACAGCCATTGAAGTTACATCCTTTCTACAACCTATAGATGAAAAAAGTAAGTGGTAAAGGAATTATTCCTCTTTAAATTTTACAAATAAAGACATAATACAGCAAAAAATCATAATGAAAAAAGGAAAAATACTAATCAAAAATCGGCCTGCATCATCAGGGCGAGGACCCGGGTTGTTGCCGTCAATATAACCATAAAATTTGGACACTAATAAAAAAGCACCGGCAGTAAAAAGACCGCTGGTTTTATTCAGCACTCCTGTTAAACTGGCAAAAGTTCCTTCCCGTTTAACCCCGTGGGTAGCCGTATCCTCATCTAAAATACGGGCAGCCACAATGTCCATGGTTAAAGTAACGCCCCCATAGCCAAAACCTAAAAGTACCAAAACAATAGAACTAAAAACGAGAGAGTTGGCAAAATATAGGGGAATAAAAGAAAGGGTAACGCAAATTAAAGCAAGACGCCACGTCTTCATTAAATGAAATTTTTTCATTAAAAGCACCCAAATGGGAATAGCGATAATAGCCATTACAATGACAATAGCCAATAAAATTGTGGTAGCACTTCCCGTGGCATGTAAAATGTATTTAGTATAAAAGGAAACAGATTGCTGTAATACAGCTAAAGCAGCAAAAAAAGCGGCATTGGTTAAACCATAAAGCCAAAACTTAGGGTTTTTAATAATATCGCCAATGGTTTTAAATAAATTGGGTTTAGGTAAATGTTGAGCCTCGGGAGATTCGTGACTGGTAAAAGCCATATAAAGAATAACCACAGCAGCCAACAAACCATAAATAATAGCGGTATTGCGGTAACCAATAGCCTCTGTAACCATGGGGGTTAAAGCAATGCTGATAATCATAGCTAAAAATTGAAAAATTTGACGCAGGGCATTGGCTTTCGCCCGATCTTTTTCTTTTGTGAACAGCTCGGGAAAAAGAGCCCCATAGTTAGAGTTAATAAGAGAATCTAGAGTGCCTGTTAAAATATACATCATCAGAGCATACCAAAAAACCGATCCTTCCCCAAGGCCGGCAGGAACACTGAAAAACATAATAAAACATAGGGCAAGTAAAGGGGCACCAATAACCAGCCAAGGCCTTCTTCTACCCCAAGGGGAACGGGTACTGTCCGACAGAAAGCCATAAATAGGGTTGTCAATGGCATCAATAACAGTGTAAATAGCTAAAATTAGCGCAAATTTTGAAGCAGTTAGGGCAGATAAGTGGTCCACATAAAAAATAAAAGCATAGGTTTTAAACATGTTAATAGGAATAGAGGTACCAAACATACCAAGGGCATAATTAATGGTTTTAGTAGGCTTTTGGGTTAATGTGGTATTTTTTTTCATTTTATCCCTCCTTAAAAGCGATTATGGCTAAAGTATAACAGGTTAAAGGTAAAAAAGGGAGAGGGTTTAAAAAAAAGAACCTTCCGAAACCTTTTAGGATGAAAGCCTAAAAACAGGAATATTTTTTTCTTTTGCTAAAGCAAGGCTATGGCCATTAGAAGTAAAAAGAATTACTTGTAAAGGGGTAGTAAAAGCGTGGCGCTTTAAAAAAACTAAAGCTCTTTCTTCTCTATTGGAATCATATTGAATAAAAGGATCATCTAAAAACAGGGGAGGTTTTTCCGGGCCTGTAATAAGTTCGCTTATGGCAATGCGAAGGGAAAAATAACCTTGGTCAATAGTGCCTTGGCTTAAATACCCCCAAGGCTTATAATGAAGGCCCTTTTTTATATGAAAATCATAATCTTTGTCAATGGTAAGGGTAGCATTAACATTACCTGTAATTTTTGCAAAAATTACAGAGGTTTTCTGATTAAGCAAAGGGCTAAAATGGGTGCGCATTCGTTCATTGGCTTTTTCCATAGCCTGTAAAGCAAGGGTTAATGCTTGGTAATAATCTTCCATTTTTTTTATTTTTTCCTTTTGAATTGCAATGGCTTTTTCTAAGGTTTGAGGGCTTTGGGTAGGAATGGTGAGAAGAGAACGTAAATGGCTTAACTCCATTACATAATCAACCTCTTGTAAGGCATAAAGTTTTTCTTTTAAAAGCATGATGTCTTCTTGGGGTTCTTCGGCTTTAAAAGAACCTTGTTCCAAAAGACGGTTTTCAACATTTTCCAGGGTTAAGGGAGAAATTTGCAAAGCCCTTCCTTGAAGGGTGATTGTTTTCTTCAGTTCTTTTAGTAAGAAAAAATTTTCTTGAAAATAAGAAAATAAAGGAAGGCCCTGAGCCATGTTTTCTACAGGGCTATAGGTAGATAGAAAAAGAAGAAAAGCTTTTTCCTTTTCAGTTAAAAGCTTTTTTCTTTCCTGTAAAGCATTTTGATGATTTAATTCGCTTTGAGACGCCACAAAAGCTTGATGAAAATCTTTTGCAGACAAAAGATTTTTTTGGGAAAGAAAATCCTCCATCTCTTCTTTTGTGTTATCAAGTTCATCAGCAATAATCTGTTGTATTTTTTCTGAATCTTCTTCAAATTCAAAAGGAAAAAGAAAAACATGAAGGGAAGGGAAAGTACTTTTTAGTAAGCTCAAATGATGTTGGATATGCTCCTTGCCATGGTTAAGGTTTCCTAAAAGTCCTCCCGCTTCTTCATGAAAAAGACTTAGGCGGTGCTTTAGTGAGGGAATCTCTTCGGTAAGGGGGGCTTGTTCTTGCTGTATAGCAAGGCTCTCTAATTGTTGACGAATTTCTTCAAGGGCAAGTAACAAGCGTTGTTCTTGAGCTTTGGTTGAAAGAAGCCATTGGTCTTTTTCCTTTTTAGCTTTGTCAAAGGTAGAGGTTTCCCTTTCTGATGAAGGTTGAGAAATACTTTTGAAAGGGAAAAAACTGCTAAAAATCAATAAAAAAGAAAAAACCCAACCCAAACCCCATAAAGAAGAAAAAGAAAAAAGAACAGCAAAAAGAAGGGCGGAGAACAGCCCTATGGAAAAGAGAAAAAGAGAGAATTGCTTTTTTTCAGGGGCAATAGGGGAAATCCTTTCTTGTAATAAAACCAGTTGCTGATCTCGCAAAAGTCTTTGCTCTTGGGTTAAAACACGGTGATTTTCTAATTGAATAGACAAAGCTTCTTCTTTTTTTTGCAAATCATTTTTTTTTGTAAGCAACTGTTGTTCATTTTCCCAAATTTCCTGATAAGTTTGAATATCGTGGAGGGTTTGTTCATACGCAAAAAGAGTTTTTTCGTAGTTTTTAATAGAGGGGTAGAGCTGCTGTTGCCAATAATCAAGCCCTTTTTTTTGTTCAGAAAAAAGGCTTTCCAAAGAGGAAAAATAGTCAAATTCATCTTGAGAAATCCACGGAGAAGAGGTATTTTGATAGTTTACTCTGTTTAGGGTATCTATTTCTTCTGTAAGGGCAGTAATGTCCTTTTCTTTTTCTTCCAATTCAAGAAAAAAAGCCTCAAAAGTTTCCTGTGAAAATTTTTCTTGATAAAGGTCTTTTTCTATAAGTT
>CAZEIB010000028.1:0-8385 GCA_964511785.1 uncultured Oscillospiraceae bacterium | reverse complement strand
CCAATACTATTATGATATTGGTACTTAATTAGAATTCAATAATTGTTATTTAGATAATATGACTAATAGGTGTGGAATTATTTATAAATTTATGTTGACAATGTTGATATAAGGTGGTAAACTCTAATTAATAAATGATATTTTTTTTGTGCTTCCTGCTGATTTTCGATTTCTTCTTCAGCGTCTTTTAATTTTCTTAAAAGGGTAAATAAATCTTGCTGTGCATCAACTAATAAACCACGGTCCTCCCGTTTGCTTTTTAATTCATATTTCGCCTTTTCAAGGCGGGAAAAAACTTCCTGTTGAGAAGTATGTTCATTTGCGGTAGTGAGTAAATTATAAATCAGCTTATCAGAAATTTCTTCCATTCCTTTTTTACCAGTGGCAACAGGGCCAATTTGGCCAATGAAGCTGCTACGCTGAAAGGTGGATAGATTAAAGCCAAAAAAATACTCTCCAACCTCTTCCTTTCCAAGAGAAATAGGTTGCCCTAAGGTAAGGTTGGTTAGGGTTACGATGTCTTTACTTGGGGTATCGGCAAACTGTTTAGATAAGTGATATTCTTGATTTTCCCATAAAAAAGAAATGGAACCCTCCATCGTTCGCCCGCTCCAAGGCATATATTTACGTCTGGGATTGCGGAAAATATCCTGAGAGTTTTCTTGCTTACTGTAAAACATCATGGAAATAAAAGCCATTATGGTGCTTTTACCTTCTTCATTTTCTCCATAAAACACCTGTATCCCCTCTCTAAGAAGAAGGGTAAAATCTTCCAGCTTTCCAAAAGCGCCAATATCAATTCGATTAATCTTCATAGTAATCCACCTCGGAGAAAAAAGCCTTTAGGCCTACTTGTAAGGCTTGATGAATAAGGGCTTCATCCATAGAAGAGGAGAAAAGCTCATTTACAAAATATCCCTGTAAAGATTCCTCCTGTTTTAAAGCCTCAATATCAAAGACCATATAGGTTTGGTCCTCAATTTTCACATGATAAAGTTCCCCTAAGTAGCCCATCATATCTTTTACAGATAAAGGTAAAGAATAAGGGAAAGCGCCCGTAAGAGTAATATGGTAAAAATGTTGATAATAGTCTTTGGGATAATTTTCTTTTATAGAAAGGATAATTTTTTCGGCAATTTCAGAAGAAGTAAAAAGGCCCGAAATATCAAGGGTTAGTTCATAATAATTTCGTTTTGCCAAAGGATAAAAGGTCTTTACCAATTTCTCCTAATAAAACCCCTCTTTCTCCCGGTTCATCGTATCCTAAAGGTTCTAAAGAGCCAGGGTAAGCATAAAGGGTTTGTCCTTCATAAGTTGGGAGTAGGGGCTTATGAATATGCCCTAAAGCCAAATAATCTAATCTGGAGTTCTTAACCGCTTCTAAGGGAATTAGATGATATTCTTTTTGCCCCCCTAAAGAAGCTAAAGTTCCGTGAAGAAGGCCAATCTGTAAATAATCAGGTTTTTGAGGGGCTTTAGGTGTTAACATTAAGTTATATTGATAGGGAGAAGAAAAACTTCCCCCCCATAATTCAACCTGTAAGGACTCTAACAAAATTGAATGATAATCAGATGAAAATATATATACATTTTGCGGCCATTCCTTGGTTAAGTAAAGGCTATGAGGAGATAGGGGGTCGTGGTTTCCGGCTACAATGGCCACAATGGTATAGGGAATACTTTCAAAAGCTTGAAAAACAAAGGGATATTCCCTTTGAGCCACTTCCCAATTTTCAAAAAGGTCCCCTGCAAGTAAAAGTAGGTCAATTTGCTTTTCATTACATAAAGAAATCATTGCTGAAAAACTATGTTTAATGTCTATTGCTCTTTGGTGATGTTTGCCATCACCAACCAGGCCTTTAAAAGAAAAACCTAAATGGACATCACTGCAATGAAGAATTTTTACGTTTTTTCCCAAAGGAATACCGCCTTTCCATAAACTACCCTTATTGTACCATAGTTATATTATCTGTTGATAGAATAAATAAATGAGGAAGGAGAAGGAGGCAAAGGGGAAAAAAACACAAAAATTAGCTAACAGCTATTTACTTTTCCTAACATAAATGCTAAAATATTAGAAAATCATCAATGGTCAAAAGCCATAGTTCCATAACAAAGTAAATCACTACTCTAATCAAATAGTAGAAAAACTATAAGTTTTTACTATTTTTTAGAATAAGTTTTTCTATAATTCCTATAAAAAAGGGGAGAAGAAGGTATGTTTCAGCAAAGGCAGTATAAAAGAGGATGGGGTTTTTCCTTTATAGAAGGAAGAAATAGAGCTTGGAATAGAGAAAGAAAACAAGGGAAAAATGAAAAATAAAGCGATTTCTTTTACTTCCTCTCATGAATCTTTATTCTTGTTTTTTGAAAAAAGCGGTACAGTTTTTAAAAAAGAAAATAAAAAGAAGCTTTTTATTAAAGAAACCCCTAAGCTCAAGCCCTCCCTTGTTGTTAAAAACAACAACCTTAATTATTTCAGAAAAAACCATCAGAAAAAGCAAAAAAAAGAAAGAACATTTATTGTAGTTTTTGTTGCTTTCCCCCTACCTTAAAAGAAAAAAATCAAAATGCTATTAAAAAAACCCACACAATAGCAGCTTTATTAAAAGAGCCTTTTCTTGTCGGATAATAACAAGAAAAGGTTTTTGTTAAAACAATTTAAAAACAAGAAAAAAGCCGGTAGGAAGAAGAGAAAACAAGAAAAAAGAGTTGCTATTTTAGAAAAAAAAGAGATACTTTAAATAGGATCATGTTTATATCATCTATAAAAAGAGAGTATAGCAATATAGAAAAATAATACTATGGAAAAGAGGAAGAAAGGATGAAAAAGACAGGGTGGTGGAAATTGCTTTAAAAGAAGAAAAATAGTTGATTGCAACCCTTCAAAAGCTATTCGAGGGTTTTCAAAGAGAAATTGCAAAGCCCTTTTAGAGGACCAAAGCTAAGAGAGACAATAGAAAATAAAAAGAACAGTTTTAATAGCTTGCAGGAAAAACGAAACCTATTTTCAATGGGTTTAACAAAATACAATAAAATCTTGATGATTGTAGAAAGGTAGAAAAGGATGAAACTAAAAAAAGAAGCAGCTATTGACCTTTTAACCATTACCAGTATGGGAGTACGAATGACACCGGTAAACCGTCAACCTGTGCATACAAGCCAATTATTTGAAATGCGCTCTACCAGCGCAGAAAGCAATGTACTAAATATTTCTGCCAGCTTAGGCCTTCATACAAAAGTACTTACTAAATTTACCTTTCAAAGCCCAATTGCCGCGTTTATAAAAGGAGAACTTAGAAAACGAAATATTCAATTTGAAGGAAAAGAAGTAGAACCGGACGGCCCTTGGGGAGTTCGCCATCAAATAAACATGGCCGATGGAGGTTTTGGTTTACGTGGGCCACAAGTATATAACGACAGAGCAGGAGAAGTAGGAAGAACCATAGCCCCTGAAGATTTTGATTTCGAAAAAATTTTTGAACAAGAAGGGGTTCGGGTGCTTCATTTATCAGGCCTTATTGCGGCAATGAGCGATAGTACGGGAAAGGCTTGTATACAAGGGGCAAAAAAAGCGAAAGGGAATGGTACCCTGGTTTCTTTCGATTTAAATTACCGAGAGAGTTTTTGGACAAACAATAAAACAACTTTGCGGAAAACCTTTCACGAAATTGCTTCTTTGGCAGATGTTTTAATAGGAAATGAAGAAGATTTTCAATTGGCTTTAGGAATTGAAGGGCCAAGGGAAGAAAAAGGTAAGTTAACAGGTAAAAAAATAGTAGATAAAATAGAAGCTTTTAAAGAAATGGTAGATCAAGTTTCTAAAAAATATCCTAATGCTTCCATGTTTGCAAATACTTTACGTCAGGTGGAAAGTGCCAACAGCCATCAGTGGGGGGCTATTTTACGTGCAGATCACCAGTGGTTTGTTGAAAAACCTCGTTTGATTGATGTGTATGACAGAATTGGAGGGGGAGACGGCTTTGTAGGAGGATTATTGTATGGTGTTTTAAAAAACTGGAAGCCGGAAAAAGCACTACAGTTTGCTTGGGCTACAGGTGCTTTGGCAACTACCATGGCCGAAGACTACGCCACGCCTTTAAATGAAGAACAAGTATGGAGTATTTATCAAGGAAATGCGAGGGTAAAAAGATGAAAAAATCCGATATTGGCGTAATCGGCTTAGCTGTTATGGGGGAAAACCTGGCTATGAATATGGAAAGCCAGGGCTTT
Source organism: uncultured Oscillospiraceae bacterium (assembly GCA_964511785.1). Classification (GTDB taxonomy): domain Bacteria; phylum Bacillota; class Clostridia; order Christensenellales; family Aristaeellaceae; genus CAYFQH01. The sequence continues at coordinate 4,152 of CAZEIB010000028.1, read as the reverse complement.
AAGGTAAGTGTGTATAACCGAGAAGAGGAATGGACCAGAGACTTGATTCAAAAGCGAGGGAAAGAAAAAAATATTCACCCTACTTTTTCGTATAAAGAACTGGTTCAGTCCTTACAAAAACCGCGTAAAATTATGCTGATGATACAAGCGGGAAAGCCTGTTGATGAAGTGATAGAACAACTTATGCCTCTACTGGAAAAAGGGGATATCATTTTAGATGGAGGAAACTCCAACTTTGAAGATACTGGCAAAAGGGTAAAGAGAGTAGAAAAAGAAGGGCTGTATTATATAGGTGTAGGGGTATCTGGAGGAGAAGAAGGGGCTCTTAAAGGTCCTTCCCTCATGCCGGGAGGTTCTGTTGAGGCTTGGCCTTTCGTTAAACCTATTTTACAAAAAATTGCGGCAAAGGTAGAAACAAAAGAACAACCTTGTTGCCAGTGGATAGGACCCGAAGGCAGTGGACACTTTGTTAAAATGGTTCATAACGGTATTGAATATGGAGATATTCAATTAATTTGTGAAGCTTATCAGGTAATGAAAGACGGCCTTGCCATGGAAGCAGAAGAGATTTCTCAAGTATTTGCTCAGTGGAATCAAGGAGAATTAAATAGCTATTTAATTGAAATTACCCAAGAAATATTAGCTTTTAAAGACCAGGATGGCAGTCCGTTGGTAGATCGTATTTTAGATACAGCGGGACAAAAAGGCACAGGAAAATGGACTGTTACTTCCGCTTTAACTGAAGGGGTTCCTTTAACCCTTATTGCTGATGCTGTTTTTAGCCGTTTTTTGTCAGCACAAAAAGAAGAACGGGTTGTAGCGTCAAAAATTTTAAAAGGACCTGAAAAAAGAGTTGATCTGGAAAAACAACAGGTCATTAACGCTTTGGAAAAAGCCTTGCTGGCCTCTAAAATAATCAGCTACGCCCAAGGTTTTTCTTTAATGCAATCGGCGGCAAGTCATTATGGATGGCATTTAAACTATTCTGCCATTGCATCGGTTTGGCAAGGAGGATGCATTATTCGAAGCGGCTTTTTAAAAGATATTCAAAAAGCCTTTGACGAGAACAATCTCCTTTTAAATTTAATGCTTTCTCCCTACTTTGCTACTATATTGGAAAAAGCCCAAGCAGGATGGAGACAAACTTGTGTTCTTGGCATTGAAAAAGGAATTCCTTTAAGTGCTATGACCTCAGCCTTAGCTTATTACGACGGATACCGCTGTGAAAGGTTGCCGGCTAATTTACTTCAAGCCCAGCGGGACTATTTCGGTGCTCATACCTATGAAAGGATAGATGCACCTAGAGGAAAGTTTTTTCATACAAACTGGACAGGTGAGGGGGGAGAGAGAACTTCTACCACCTATACAAAATAAAAAAAGCCTTAAAAGAAAAGTAATTTCACTATGACCTACTGAAAAAAATAATAAAGAAATAGGTTTTTCCCATGTTGTTAAAAAGAGAAAACAATAAAAAAGTTGACTTTTTAAAGCCTGTGTTTTATATTAAGATGAGTGAAAATCATGGGTTTAGCTGTGGCCAAAAGGTTTATGCCCTTTGGCTGTAGCTTCCCTTGCTTAAGTCATATTCCCTAAGTTATGTGACCTTTTCTTATTTTATATCAGCTACTTTAAAGGATAAATGATTAAAATGAATGATGCAATGTCTTTAACAATAACAATATAAGGATTTGTGATACCATCTTTTTCTTTGCCAAAAGCTGTGAAAAGGATTTTTTTATTAAATAAGAGCAGGTAAAACACTAATAAATCAGTTTTCAAGGGAAAAGAAAACAGATTTTCATGAAGATAGATGACTAGCGGTAAAGGAGAGGAGAGATGAGGTTAAAAAGAAAAAAGATTCTTTTAATGATTTGTATAGCTATGGTTTTTGGGGAAATGGTTCATCCTTTTTTTGTGGTGTTTCCTTCTGTTTATGCACAGGAGGCTTCTCAAGTTCCCTATGAAGAAGAAATGGGGGAAGAGGAAATAAGGCAGGAGGAAACCATTAAAGCCCCGTTGAAAATTACTTTACATTCTTTAAAAAACCATGCCTTTGTTCATAAAGATACTATTTCCCTTCAAGGAGAAATTACCGGAGGAAATCCTCCCTATACTCTAACCCTTAAAGGAGACGGGGAAGGAGCCTTTGTGGTGGAGCAAAGTCATCAAAAGGAAAGCCCCGGTTCCTATCATTTAAAGTATAATCCTACAATTACAGGAAAACATGGTTTTTTACTCATTGTAACAGACACTTCTGGAGAAGAAAAACAGACCAAGGGAACAGTGTTTGTAGCTGAAAACAAAGCAGAAAATCCTGCTATTTGGGAAGAAGAGCTTCATCAAGTGTCCCTTACAGGCCACTGGCCCACAGATCTAATTGCCATTGCCAAAACTCAAATAGGCTATAAAGAAAGTAGCGAAAATTTTATTGTAGACTCTCAAGGGAAAAAACAAGGATATACCCGTTATGGAGACTGGTATGGAGCTGCTCATAGCCCTTGGTGCGGAATGTTTATTTCCTTTTCCCTTCACTACGCCAATATACCGGCTAAAAACTTTCCAAGAGAGGCACACTCCGGAAAATGGGCAACAAAATTAGATAAACTAAAAGCTTATGAAAAAAAAGTTGAGGATTATGTTCCCCAACCGGGAGATTTAATTTTTATTAACGGTACCACCAAAAACCCTGAACATATGGGAATTGTAGAAAAAACAGTAGGAAATGAAGTTTTTACCATTCAGGGAAATGCAGATAATCAAGTAAAAGAAATAAGTTATGTTTTTACAGATGAAAAAATTGTAGGATATGGGAACATTAGCAAACTTATGAAAAAAGCGGGTAAAATATTAGAACCTGAAAAAGAGGAAGAAGCAGAAGCAGAGGCAGAAGAGAAGACTGACCAGGAGTCCTCCTTTAAGGAAAGCGAGGAAAATTTAAAAACAACTTCAAAGGAAGTTTCTTCTAATAAAGAAAAAGCCGGTTATACAAAAATAGGCGGCTTAAATATAAGAAAGAAATCAGAAAAAACCAGCACCCGTTTAGCACAAATTAGAAAAAGTGGAACAGAAGTAGTTATTTTAGAAGAGGAAACAGAAAATGAAGAGTGGCTGAAAATACGCTATAAAGGAATTACAGGGTACGTATTAAAAGAATATATTGAATAATGCTCTTCTTTAAATCTTTTTTAAAAGACAAAAAAACAGGAACAGAGGATAAATTAGGATAGGCCTAAAGAGATATGGATATACATCCATAATAAAAAGCCATGGAAAAATCTTGATGTGAACAAAGATTTTTCCATGGCTTTTTATTATCGTCAGAAATATTCAGCAGAGGCTATTTATTACTTGGCTTTTTCCCCTTTGTACAGCTGGTATAAAACCTCTTTAGAAAAAAGAACAGGATTATTTTGTAGCCGCTGGGGGTCTACAGAGTCAACTAACAGATTTAGCTGCTCTTCTTTAATGAAGGGACGGCTAATTTCAAGTTCATCAAGGTAAATTTCAAAATGATGAATGGCCGATGGAACATCGCTAAAACCCATTGTAGCAGCAATACTTTCAAATACTGTAGCTAAATAGGCACTTCCTCGAGGATCGTGAGTTTCTTCAACATGGTTGTACATATAGCGCCATATACCGGGAAGCATAATGGCAACGGCATGGCCGTGGGGCAGGTTAAACAAGGTAGTTAATTGATAACTCATCGCATGGGGAGCTGTTGTTTTTGTAATGTTAATTCCTTGTCCGGCTAAATTAGCTCCAGTCATAATTTCCTTTGCAGCAGTCACATCCCCCAGTAAGTAGTCGTAGCGATAGGTAAACAGTAGCTTCAAGGCTTTTTGAGAGAGAAGAATACTTTCCTCAGTAGAACTTAAACTCCACCAAGACTCTATGGCTTGGCAAATCGCATCTAACATAGTAACTTTTTTTTGATAAAGGGGTAAGGAATGAAGGCTTTGCGAATCTAAAAGAACCAAGTTTGGTAAAATACTGAAATGGGCAACAGATAACTTAATCTGATTTTGATAGATTACGGAAAAATGGGTAGATTCACTTCCTGTACCTGCAGTGGTAGGGATAGCAATAAGGGGAATACCACTATCTTTAAAAGGCTCTTCTAAATAATAACCTCCTTTTTTCATACCGGAA
>CAZEIB010000027.1:8854-14838 GCA_964511785.1 uncultured Oscillospiraceae bacterium | reverse complement strand
GAAATTCTCTTGGGCTATTTCTTTTTGGTGCACTTCAGTTTACAATCTACCTTATAATAGAAAAAGCCAACAAAAATTTGTTAGCTTTTTCTTCATTGATTTTTCTTCATTGATTTTTATATAAAATTGCCACGGCTTGGGCAGTAATTCCTTTCCCTTCCCCTTCAAACCCTAAGTTTTCTGTGGTAGTCGCTTTAATGTTAATATCTTCCAAAGAAATATTTAAGACTTTTTGAATTTTTTCAGCCATTGCGGTTTTATAAGGGGCTAACTTAGGTGCTTGGGCAATGAAGGTAATATCTATATTTCCAATTTCATATCCTTTTTGATGAATGATTTCTACTACCTCTTCTAATAAAAGAAGGGAGGAAATATTTTTAAATTTCTCCTGATTATCAGGAAACAAGGTACCTATATCTCCCAAGGCGGCAGCTCCCAGCAAAGCATCTATTAAGGCATGGGTGCCTACATCTGCATCGCTGTGGCCAAGTAGTCCTTTTGTATGGGGTACTTCCACCCCTAATAAAATTAACTTTCGGTTTTCTACAAGGCGGTGTACGTCATATCCTTGTCCAATACGTACTTTAGGGCCTGTGTGCCTGTTTGCAATAAAGTTTTTCGTTTTATTTAAAATGCTCCACGCAATGTCAAAATCTTGAGGAGTGGTAATTTTAATGTTGGTTTCTTCTCCTTCCACAGTAAAAACTTTTTCTCCTAAATTTTCTACCAAGCTCGCATCATCTGTTGCAATGAACCCCTCTTTTTCTCCTTTTTGATAGGCCTTTATTAAAAGATTTTTATTAAAGCCTTGGGGGGTTTGTGCTGCTATTAATTCTTCTCTAAACAAGGTTTTATCAACATATCCTTTTTCATCTATCTTTTTAATCGTATCTTTTAAAGGCAAAGCAGGTACCACCCCTTGATAGATTTTTAGGGAGCTTACTATGTTTTTAATTAATTTTTTTGATACAAAGGGCCTTGCCCCATCATGGATCAATACTTTTTCTACCTTTTGAGGCAGTTGTTTCAGAGCATTGTATACAGATTCTTGCCGGGTTTCTCCTCCCTGTACAAAAAGAGAAATTTTTTCTAATAATTGATGTTCCTTCAATTCCTCTAAAATAGCTTGTTTTTCCTTTGGTTGGTGTACAACAACAATACCATCTACTTGATCTACAAAAGATTCTATACTATAACCTAATATCGATTTTTTTTCAAAAGCAAACAAAACCTTGTTGATTTTAAGTGCAGCACGGCTTCCTTTGCCTGCTGCCAAAATAATAGCATAAATCAATTAGCTTCGCTCCTTTTCCACACCCTCATCTTCAGCAACAATTTTATACATGAGCCCTGCATCTTCTTTTTTCACATGTTGGGTAAGGGCAATAACTTCATATTTGCCAATACGGTTGCCAAAACGAATTTCTAAAAGATCTCCTTCTTTAACTTCGGCGGCGGGTTTGGCTGCTTTACCATTTACAGATACTCTACCACCGGTACAGGCTTCGTTGGCAACAGTTCTTCTTTTTATAATTCTGGATACTTTTAAGTATTTATCTAAACGCATAGTATATCCTTTCTAATAAAAAAAGCTCCTGCGACTAACACAGGAGCGCAGATTTACTGCTAATTATCGATTGTTTACTGCATCTTTTAAAGCTTTACCGGCTTTAAATACTGGAGCTTTAGAAGCTTGAATTTGAATTTCTTCACCAGTTCGTGGGTTACGGGCAGTACGGGCTGGACGATCTTTTACTTCGAAAGAGCCAAAGCCAACAACTTGTACTTTTTCGCCACCTTGTAATGTTTCGGTGATAACTTCAATTAAAGAGTTAACAGCCTTTTCAGAGTCTTTTTTGGAAAAACCGGTTTTTGCAGCTAATGCACTTGAAAGTTCAGATTTGTTCATAATGAAACCTCCTAATATCTTTTTAATTCTATCTGGGAATATCTCTTAATTCTTTACGAATATAAAGTCCTTCGCAAGGAAATGGGGTTTAACCTCTTTCCTTGTTTTTCCCTGTTTCCCAGTATACATCCATTTCAGAAAAAGTCAAGTCCTTCAAGGCTTTCCCTTCACTTTTTATCTTTTTTTCCATTAATGTAAATCGATTAATAAATTTATCTACTGCTTTGGTTAAAATAAGCTCCGAACTTTTCTTTGAAATACGAGCAACATTTACACAGGCGAAGAGCAAATCCCCCAATTCTTCTGAAGGGTCTTGGTTCTTTTTAAGTTCTTCCTTCACTTCTTCCGCCTCTTCGAAAACCTTTTCCAAAGCCTCTAAGGGTGTTTCCCAATCAAAGCCTACTTTTCTTGCCTTTCCCTGTACCTTTTCTGCCCGTAAAAGAGCAGGATAAGAAGTGGAGACCCTTTCCATATCTTCGTGGGTAGAAGTAACGCCTGTTTCTTGATCTTTCATCTTCCCCCACAAATCTACTACCTCATCAGCGGATTTTGCTTTTTCTTTTGCAAACACATGGGGGTGACGATAGATCATTTTGCGACTAATGGCAGTAATAACATCATCAATGGTAAATTCTCCCCGCTCCCTGCCAATTTCGCTATGCAAAACTACTTGTAACAGCACATCGCCCAATTCATCATATAGGCCGAATAAATCTTCATCATCAATAGCCGCTACCGCTTCATAGGCTTCTTCTACCAAATAAGGCCTTAAACTTTCATGAGTCTGTTCCCTATCCCAAGGGCAACCCTCAGGACTTCTTAAGGTTTTAATAATATGAAGCAAATCATAAAAATGATACCCTTCTCTTTGATCAATAGAAATAGAAGGAATAAACAAATGACTTTCAAAACTATAGCTTTCTTGCCTATCTAAATCTACTAAGAAGATAGGAATAAGCTCCTTTTCATTTTTTTCGCTGATATAAACTTGTTGCTCAGGCTGTAAGTAGGTCATAAGCCATAACTTTACTTCTCCTGCTACTATTTTAGAGTGAATTTCTGTAATCAGCAAACTTTCTTCCGGCCAATATATGTGGTTTTGAAGATCTTTACTACTGATTGTTTTATCAACACCCTTAAAAAAAGGGGTTTTTATTTGATTAATAACAGTTTGTTCAATTCCCACTCCCGGTACTATATCAACTTCTCTACTCTTTCTGCTTTGTAAAAGCATTAATACGGTATCATCTGTATAGGCGTCGGGCACTGCATAAATAATATTTTCTTCTGCACTTATACTAATCAAATAGTTTGTAACTAGTTGATTAAGCTGGTCAAAGTCCTCTGTGTTCTCATAAAAGTGATCTAAGGTTTCGAAGGAAATATTCTCTTCTTCTAAAAATTTTTTTCCAGGATGTTCTGCTGTGCGCAGTACCACTCTTTTCTCTTTTTTTAATAGCTTCATTCCCTCTAAGGTAATATGGTTATGGGGGTTACTACCTAAAGAAATTACAATAATTTTACTCATACTTACTTCTCTTTTCCTCTTTCTCTCTTTGTTAAAAAAGCAAGGTCTTCTTTGGTGATAGATTTAAACAGCAGCGAATAGCCTACATAACTAATTACCCCAATTCCCACCAAAACCAAAGTCATGATCATTCGGGCAGGTAAAAGTTTTTGGAATAAATAGATGGTGCCACCCATAGCAAGGGTTGCCAGTAAAGGCCTAAAAAGCAGGGTTTTTATATCCAACTTCATTTTGGTATATTTAATAACATAATATAAGTTGGGTACCATACTAATGATATAACAGGCCAAAGAAGAAATAGATGCTCCATAGATGTTTACCTTTTCTATAGGTACCAATATTTGATTGAGTATAATTTTAGCTAACACCCCAACCATTAGGGTATACATAGGAATGCGCTGTTTTCTAAGGCCCTGTAAAATGCTGCTGGTTACTTGCACAATGGTGAAAAACACAATGGTCAAAGCGGATATTTGCAGCATACTGGCAGTATGGGGTGCATGCTGATTATTAAAAAACAACCGCACCAAAGGCTCTGCTAAAATGCTCATTCCAACAGAAGCGGGAAAACCGATAACAAAGCCGTATCGTAAACTTAAATGAGATTGTTGACCCACATAACCATCAACATTTTGTGCAATACCCGCAGACATAGCAGGAACTGTAGCCATAGAAACCGCAATGGCCAAAGCAGTAGGTATATTAATGTAAGTAATGACCAACATATACCTGCCATATACTTCTAATGCCAGTTTTTGTTCAAAGCCTGCTTTCAGCAAAAGGCCGGTAATCATACCCGAATCGATAAAGCCGGATAAGGGTACAATACAGGCTCCAATGGTAATAGGAAGAGCAATAGCCATTAACCTTGAAGCAGCAGTTTTAGTTGTTAGAGGATTGGAGCGCCCCTGTTGTTGATATTGACGAAATACCTTTTTATTTTGCACGTATTTAACATAAATATATATAAGCGCAAGGCCTTCACTAATGGAAATGGCAAGTAAGGTTAAGGTTGCTCCTGCGGCATAAGGAGGGAGGTTTAGCTTTTCTCCCATTTTCATACCGATAATGGCCAATGGCAAGCCTACTGCTACCTTTGCTACTTGCTCAATTAGCTGAGAGAAGGCTGTTGGTCCCATTTCTTGTTGTCCTTGTAAAAAGCCTCTAAAGGCAGACATAACACAAACAATCAGTACTGCCGGAGCAATCATTACAAAGCCTAACACAGTTTCATCACTATTAACCCAGCGAGCAAACCCTGCTCTAAAAAACACCATTGCCACCATAGAAACAAAACCCAAAAGTGCCAACACCCCTAAGGCTACATGGAAGATTTTTTTGGCGTTTCTCGGGTCGTTTTTATTTACATAGTGAGCCACCATACGGCTAACAGCAACCGGCAACCCTGCGGAGGAGATGGTTAAAAGAAGGGAATAGGTTGGATATACTTTTTCATAAATTCCATAGCCACTATCCCCTAGTATTTTAATAATAGGTAACTTAAAAAAAAGACCTATTATTTTGCATATGAGCCCAATAATTGCAAGAGTCATGGTCCCTTTCATAATTGACTTTTTTCCATTAGATGACAACAACCCCAACTCCTTACCATTACCTTGCTTAGCAGGTGTATTATAAACCTTTTTTCTTAAAAGAACAATGTGGTTTCCTCCATGTTTTATTTGAATTTTTTTATAAAAAGCCTATCTGCTCTTGAAAAATAACCTCTTCTAAAAGCTGTATAGAAAAACTTGAATAAGGCTTTTCTTTTAAAAGCTTTGTTGCTTCTTTAACGTTTGTCAAATATTTTTTTCTTTCTTCTTTTTTTTGAAGTAGCAAAGGCATTCTATGGTGAACTTTTTTCATTTCTCCCTGTGCGGCTAAGGTGATGATGGCAAAAGCTTTTTTTCCATCATCTCTAAGTTGATAAACCGCTGCAAAATACATAGGCTCTTCTTTTTCATAAAAGGAAAACTTGGTTCCTAACGGAATTTTCCCCTTTTCTTTTTGCCACTCATAAAATCCACTTGCAGGTACAATGCCCCGATGCAGCTCAAAGGCTTTTGCAAAAGTAGGTTTTTGTATAATGCTCTCTCCTCTTGCATTAATATGAAACTGTTTCTCTTTAAAACCGGGGAAACCCCAAGCCATGGTTTCTCCTACTATTTTTTCTGTGAAAGGATGAGTATAAAATACTGGTACCTCCATTTGAGGAAATATTTCCTCCTCGCAAAAAGTTACGCCATACTCTTCCTCCATTTTATTCCAAATAGAAAATTCTTTTTTATTGGATATATAAAATCGTCCACACATATTTTAGGCAAACAGTGCCCTAATATCCTCCTTTGTAAGGCTGGTAGGTAATTGTTCGGCAGAAGTAATCAGTTTTTCAAATACTTCTTTTTTCTTTTCTCCAAGCTTAACCACCTGCTCTTCAATACTGTCGTGGGTGATTAATTTAATGACTTCTACATTTTTCTTCTGCCCTATTCTATGGGCCCTATCTGTTGCCTGATCTTCTACTGCCGGATTCCACCAAGGGTCATA
>CAZEIB010000027.1:0-8844 GCA_964511785.1 uncultured Oscillospiraceae bacterium | reverse complement strand
CTTAAACAATTCCATAATTTCCTCTTTAGAAAGTTTATTTAAGAAGGTTTCATTTGTTGATAGCATGTTGTCTATTAGTTTTGCTTTTCTTTCTTGCATTTCGTAGATTTTTTCTTCTATAGAATTTTTTGTTATTAGTTTATATACTTGAACATTTTTCTTTTGTCCTATTCTATAAGTTCTATCTGTTGCTTGGTTTTCTGCTGATAAGTTCCACCATGGGTCATAGTGAATTACCATGTCTGCTCCTATTAGGTTTAGACCTGTTCCTCCTGCTTTTAGTGAAATTAAAAATACCGTTCCCTTCCCTTGGTTAAACTCCTGTGCCAATTCAAGGCGTTTTTCTGCTTTAGTATTCCCATCTAAATAAACACAGTCAATTCCTTGGGCTTCTAAATTTCGTTGAATAATTTTAAGCATGGTCGTAAATTGAGAAAACAACAATATTCGATGGCCGTTTTCAATCATGGGTGGCAAGATATCCATCAATAAATCCAATTTTCCACTACTGCCTGAATAGTCCGGCAGCAATAGTGCCGGATGGCAACACATTTGCCTAAGCTCTGTAATCGCTGCTAAAACTTCCATTTTCCCTTGAGAAAAATGATCTTCCTCTAAAATACTGTTGATTCTCCCTTTTAACCTCATCATGCTTGCTTGATAGGCCCTTTGTTGTTCAATAGACATTTGAGCTACCATAGTCATTTCCATTTTTTCGGGCAAGTCTTGTAATACATCTTTTTTTAATCTTCTTAATAAAAAGGGTGTAATTTTCTCTTTCAGCTTTGGAAGTTCTTTTTCTTCTGTGTATTTTCTCATAAAACTTCCATAGGTCAATAAATATCCCGGTAACACAAAATCCATAACGGACCACAGTTCTCCAATGTGGTTTTCCATTGGGGTACCTGTTAATGCTAAACGCAGGCTTCCTTGCAGTCTCTTTACTGCTAAGGTGCCAATACTTGAAGGGTTTTTAATATGTTGTGCTTCATCTATCACTACAACGGAAAAATTCATTTTTTCAAGGTAATCAATGTCTCTTCGCAAAATGGGGTAAGAAGTAATGATAATATCGTATTGGTTTCTTTGTATTTTTTCAATTTGAGCCGCTCTTGCACTTTGGCTGCCATGAAGCATAGCTACCCTTAAATTTGGTGCATACTTATTGATTTCTGCTTGCCAATTATAACATAAGGAGGTAGGGGTAATCACAATGTTCGGCTCTTGTGGCTTTTCATTCTCTTTAATCCACTGTAAAAGGGCGATCACTTGAAGGGTTTTCCCAAGCCCCATCTCATCTGCCAATATTCCACCCATTTTTAAGTTCCATAAAGCTTGTAACCAACTGAGTCCTCTTTTTTGGTACTCTCTTAAGTTAGCGCTTAAACCCTCAGGCAACTGCTCTTTCAGCTCTTGTAATTGATTTAGTTTAATTTCTGTTTGATTTTCTATTTTTACCAAAGTATTACTTTGTTCAAGTAAAGTGTTTAAATATAAAGTTTTATAGCTGTTTAAAGAAATCATATTACTTTGTTCTGTTTGCCCAGGCAAAGCACTTTCTACTACTTCCTCAGCAATTTCTTGCCATTGTTCCATTTGACTTAAATCTAAAAAGGTTCCATCTTTCAAGCGAAAATAATCCTTCTTTTGTTCCAGTGCCCTTAAAATTTCCAGTATTTCTTTGCTGGGGGTTTCTTCTTCAAAAAAAGTTAAATCCAATCGATTACGGTTTAAGCCAGCCTCAACCCTGAAATTAGGTTTTCGGGGAGTCATTTTTTTAAACTGTTTACTTGCATAAATTTGGCACAAGTCTTGCAAATCGCTGACCCCTTGACTTAAAAAGAAGAAAATTCCCTCATCCCCTTGTAAATAAATATTCTCTTTTCCTACATGAAAGCCCGCTCTTTCCAACTGCTCCAATATTTCCTGTTCTTTTTTAATTTCTCGTACAACTAGCTTCTGATGAGTTTCTTCTTCCTCTACCTGAGGTGCAAAGGGGTTTAAAACCTTCTCTCCATAAGTAAACTCCACCTTGGCAACAATTCGCTTTCCTTCTTTGTCTAAATATATTTTTGTTTCTAAAGGTGTTTTAATCACCTTTTCCTGTAAAAAAGAATCTACCTCTACTGCACCGGATAAACTTAGCCAAGGAATAATTTCACTAACCACTTTGCTGGTTTGACTAAAGGGAAAAAAGAACTCCGTTTGATGGTTAATACTGTTTTTTATTAATATAGGAATCATTTTTTGTTGATTTTTATTCACTTTAATCACTTTTTCATGACTCCATACGTAAAGGCCTTTTTCTGTTAAAGGAATCAAGGCTTCGTGCCAAGATGCATGAATATTTATCCCTTGAGGTTGGCGCGTAATATGAAAATAAAAAGGCAACTCCCTATGCTCTATTCCATTAATATGGTACATAGTTTCCCCAATTGCAATGCGAAAACGACTTTCTTCTAAACGACTTAATAGTAACGGTACATAACTTTCCGGCAAGGAAATCACTCTTGTATTTTTCCGTCCCTCTCCCTCTCCTAATCCTCCCTGGCATAAGTACTCAAAAACTTCTAATATACTCTCATCATTTCGCGAAAAAACCATCCATAAAGGCTGGTACATAAAACCTTTCCCAAATTCTATAAGCTCTTTTTTCTTTTTAGCTTGTAAAAACTCTGCAATATCTCTGATTACATAATAGCGTTCCTGTCCTATTCTAAGGCCTGCTTTACACAAGGTTTTTCCTTTTTCCCGCTGAAGAAACAAGGTAACTTCCAATTGTAAGTGTTCACCAGCGGGCAAAGCTTCTTCCATGATATGGGCAAGTTCTTCTCCGTTTTTATAAGCTTTCTTTTTTTTAAATTCTTTTAATATTCCAATTTGGTCGGCCATTAAGGTGGCAGCAATAATGTGCCTGCACTTTCCCCATTTATAATAGGCACTACAGGTACATCGAGTCACTTCATCCATAGAAAAAAGAATTTCTTTTTTCCCATTATCGTTCACCACAAATTGCATATTTGAAGCAGTTGCCTCCAAGGCTTTTACTTGCCTTTGTTCATAAAGCATTCTGCCTGCTTCATATTCGTATATACCATCCTGCGAGTTCACAATAATTTCCCTTTGCATCTATGAGCCCTCCAAATAAAATGTAAAAATGCATATCTTGTACCTTATTCTACCCTCAAACAAAAATTCCTTCTTTCAAAACAAAAGTCCCCAATAGAAAAAAGTGTTCTTTCTCTGTTTTTTGCAGGATTATAATTCTGTTTCTTCATTTTCATCGTAAAATCCCTTGATTTTATCCCTTTTTTATGATATTTTTGTATTATTACACTTTTTATCTTTCATTTAGGAGGATTCGATATGGCTTTAACAATTTCTCAAAGAGCGCAAAACATTGCTCCTTCCCTTACCTTGGCTATTGACGCCAAAGCAAAAGAAATGGTTTCTCAAGGAATTGATGTAATTTCTTTCGGTGCCGGTGAACCGGATTTTGACACCCCTGTTCATATTAGAGAAGCTGCAAAGGTTGCCCTTGATAAAGGATATACCCGCTATACTCCGGTAAGCGGAATTCTTCCTTTACGCAAAGCCATTTGTGATAAATTTTTGCGAGACAATCAGCTCCATTACACACCTGATGAAATTATTGTTTCTTCCGGTGCCAAGCATTCTCTTTTTAATATTTTACAGTGTATTATTGACCCCGGTGATGAAGTGATTATCCCTTCTCCTTGCTGGGTTAGCTACCCTGAACTTGTAAAAATGGCAGGCGGGGTTCCTGTTTTTGCCAAAACCACAGAGGAAAATGCTTTTATCCCTACGGAGGCTGTTTTAAAAAGTTGTGTTTCTCCTAAAACCAAAGCCATTATTTTAACAACTCCTTCGAATCCTTGCGGCAGTGTTTTGCCAAAAAGTGCTCTTGAAATCATTGCTCAATTAGCCCTTGATCATCATTTTTTTGTTATTAGTGACGAAATATATGAAAAGCTTTTATATACAAAAGAAAAGCATCTTTCCATTGCCTCTATTAACGAAGAAATAAAAAATCAAACCTTTATTGTAAATGGCGTTAGTAAAGACTATGCCATGACAGGCTGGCGCATTGGCTATACGGCAGGCCCAAAAGAAGTGATTAAAGCCATGACCTGCTACCAAAGTCAATCTACCAGCAATCCTAACAGCATTGCCCAACATGCCAGTTTAGCCGCCCTTACCATGGATCAAAGCTGTGTGGAAGAAATGGTTAAAGCTTTTAAAATAAGAAGAGACTATATTACTAAAAGAATCAATCAAATAGAGGGCTTAAGCTGCATCAAGCCCGACGGTGCTTTTTATATTATGGTTAATATTCAAAAGCTTTTAGGTTCTTCCTACAAAGGAAATCAAATTAAAGACAGCACTACCTTTGCAAATTTATTGCTGGAGCAAGCACAAGTTGCCGTGGTACCGGGTATTGCCTTTGAAGCGGAAGGATACTGCCGTTTAAGTTACGCCATTAGTTTAGAAAAAATTACTTTAGGTCTTGATCGGATAGAAGCGTTTGTGAAGGAACTATCCTACTCTTCTCAAAAATTACAAGAATTATTGGAGACATCAGCATGATAGAATTTGATAAAAAAACCAATTTAATTCAACAATACCACCACCGTTACCCTTTACAAGATGTAAAAGAACCCAATCTTTACAGAGATATTTTTGATTACCACCATATTCCTAAAATTTCTTTTAATAATCGTTTAACCCCCATGAATATGCCTGAGGACATTTGGGTTACCGATACCACCTTTAGAGATGGGCAACAAAGTGTTTCTCCCTTTAACCCCGAGCAAATTGTAACCCTTTATAAATTGATGAGCCGTTTGGGTGGTCCTAAAGGTCTTATTCGCCAAAGCGAGTTTTTCTTATATACTCAAAACGATCGCATTGCCTTGGAGCGCTGCCAAGATTTAGGCCTTTCTTTTCCGGAAATTACTACCTGGATACGGGCCAATGAAAAAGATTTTCAATTGGTAAAAGAAGCCGGTGTAGCCGAAACAGGCATTTTAGTTTCCTGTAGTGATTACCATATTTTTAAAAAAATGCGTCTTTCCAGAAAACAGGCCTTAGACAAATACTTAGGCATTGTAAAAGCTGCCTTAGAACAAGGGATACGCCCCCGTTGTCACTTTGAAGACATTACCAGAGCTGATTTTTACGGTTTTGTAGTGCCTTTTGCTACAGAGTTAATGGCTTTAAGCAAAGAAAGTGGAATTCCCATTAAAATTAGGGCTTGCGATACTATGGGTTACGGAGTAAGCTATCCCGGTGCTGCTCTTCCTAGAAGTGTTCCCGGTATTATTTACGGCCTTCATCACTATGCAGGAGTTCCTTCCAGCCAATTAGAGTGGCATGGTCATAACGATTTTTACAAAGTAGTTGCCAACGCAGGTACCGCTTGGCTATATGGTTGTTCCAGTATTAACTGTTCTTTACTGGGTATTGGAGAGCGAACAGGCAACTGTCCTTTAGAAGCCATGCTTATTGAATACCAAGCCCTAAGAGGAGAAAGTGACGGCATGGATTTAACCGCTATTACAGAAATTGCCGACTATATGGAACAGGAGATCGGTATTGAAATTTCTCCTCGCCAGCCTTTTGTAGGCCGTTATTTTAATGTAACTCGAGCAGGAATACATGCTGACGGCATGTTGAAAGATGAAGAAATATACAATATTTTTGACACCACCGCCCTTCTTAATCGTCCTGCCAGTGTTGCCATTGATAGCCACAGCGGCCTTGCAGGTATTACCCATTGGTTAAACCATCACTTTAAATTAAAGGGAAAACATATTATTGATAAACAAGATGTGTTGGTAACCTGTTTACATGAGCAAGTGCAAACCCTTTATGCTCAAGGAAGAAATACTGCTATGGGGGTTGAAGAATTGGAAGTGCTTCTTCGTCGCTGCGACCCTGACCGCTACCAAAGCCTTTTGTATAAAAAAAGTTTATAATAAACCTTTGACAACTGCTTTTTTGCATGGTACCATGCAAAAAAGCAGTTGTTTATTATTAATATATTTTCTTTCATTCTATCTAATTCTATCTAAAGGAGGAAACATCATGAAACCTATTTTTCAACAGGGCGATTTGGTTTTGTTCCAAGGAGATTCTATTACCGATTGCACACGAGATTACTTGGTTCATGACCACATGGGTACTGGCTACGCCTATATCGCCAGCAGTCTTTTTAATGCTTTATACCCCTCCCTTGAAGTAACCTTTTTAAATAGGGGTATTAGTGGCAATCGAAGCAAGGATTTAGTAAGTCGTTGGGAGGAAGACTGTATCGATTTACAACCCGATTGGGTTTCTATTTTAATTGGCATCAATGACACTTGGCGCTTTTTTGATGCTGATGAAAAAACTGATGTTACTTATTTTGAGGCCAACTACCGCAATATTTTAGAGCAAGTGCGTATGCGCACTAAAGCGGGGCTTATTTTATGTGAACCTTTTGTCCTTCCCTACCCTGCCGACCGAAAACCATGGCGAGAAGATTTAGACCCTAAAATTCACATAATACGAAGCTTAGCTGTAGAATATGGTGCCCTTTATATTCCCTTTGATGGCATTTTTGCTCAAGCCTGTGTCCATCAGGATTTTTCCTATTGGGCTAAAGACGGTGTTCACCCAACCCCTGCAGGCCATGGGCTTATGGCAACTCACTGGCTTAAGGGGGTTCAAGCCCTATAAATTCAGGAGGCTTCCATGAAAAAAAATTCTCCTTCTTTCTCTTCCATCTTTTCTTTTACCCTTTCTCTTCTTTTTTTCTTTTCTATTTTCTTTCCCTCCTCCTTGGCTGCTCCCTCTCAAGGTTCTTCCTTTGGAGAGGACATTGCCAACGTTTTTACAAAGTATCATTCTATAGGTGCAGCTTTTGCTGTAGCTTATCAGGGGGAGATTATTTATGAGCTCTATTACGGTTATGAAAATAAAACTCATAAAATTCCTGTAGATGATAAAACCCATATACGGGTTTCTTCTATTACAAAAATGGTTACAGCTATTGGAGCCATGCAACTGGTAGAACAGGAAAAGATGACTTTAGATGAAGATATTTCCGCCTATTTAGGCTTTGAAGTATATAACCCTTATTATCCCGATACGCCTATTACTGTAAGGCAAATTTTAACCCATACCTCTACTTTAAACGGGCCTGTTTCCGGTACAGGAAAACGTTCTTTGGAAGAGATTATCGGAAAAGGTCAACATAGTAAGGCAAATTTCACAAATAAAAAGCCGGGAAACACCTACCAATATTCTAACTTTGCCTATGGGGTTTTAGGTAGTATTATTGAAAAAGTCAGTGGCCAAAACATTAATACTTATATGCAACAGCATGTTTTTGCCCCTTTGAATATTGATGCTTCCTATCATCCTGCCTACTTAATTGATCAGGAACATCTAGCTACCACCTATGAAAAGGGTAATGTATTTAAAACCGGTAAAGCTTATTTAGAAGGATATAGCCTTTTTGAAGATACCCTGGATCCTAACCATCATTATTTAATTACCTTTGGTAATTTATGGATACGTGCTGTTGATTTAACCAAACTTCTCATGGTTTTACAAGGAAACGGTACCTACCAAAGTGTCCGCCTCCTTAACGAAAGTACTATAGTGGCAATGAGAGAGAACCAAAAGGGGAAGGGTTCTGTAACAGGAGAAAGCATTTATGGTCTTGGTATTGAACGGGTCTCTTCTCTAATTCCCAATCGTTTGGTTTACGGCCATCAGGGAATGAGCAGAGGCATGATGGCCAATGCCTATTTTGACCCTGAAACCTCCTTGTGCTTTACCTTGATTACCAACGGTTCCAGCCAAGCTAGAAAAAACACCATTAGCCTTTTAGCGCGTAACTTAGCCCCTATTGCTTATAGCATTGCCGGTATTACTATGGAATAAGCCTCTTGTTTCTTTTCATTTTTCTTTACTTTTATCATAAATTCCTTTATACTATTAGCATAGCAATGAAAGAGAAGGTGTTTCGCGGTTTTTTAGAGAGTCGTCTGGTTGGTGAAAAGGCGAAAAACCTAAAAGCACTCCTCGCTCTGGAGTTATCCTATTTGGCGGTTGCGCCCGTTATTGCGTCTTAAGTGGTAAAGATTTTTCTTTACAATCAAAGTGGTACCGCGGAACAGAGTTTTCGTCTTTGTAAAAAAGATGAAAACTTTTTTATTTATCAAGAAAGGAAGAAAACACCATGCCAACCTTAAACCCTTATAATCCTGCCACTATCGAAAAAAAATGGCAACAGATTTGGGAGGAAAAACAGCCCTTTAAAAGTGATAATCATTCCACCAAACCAAAATATTACTGTTTGGTAGAGTTCCCTTATCCTTCCGCCCAAGGCCTTCATGTTGGTCACCCTCGCCCCTATACCGCCCTTGATATTATTTCCAGAAAAAGGCGTATGGAAGGATACAATGTACTTTTTCCTATTGGCTGGGATGCCTTTGGTTTACCTGCAGAAAACTATGCCATTAAAAACAAGATTCATCCCCGCATTGTTACAGAAGAAAACATCGGCAACTTTAGACGCCAATTAAGACGAATCGGTTTTTCTTTTGACTATACAAGGGAAATTGATACCACTGACCCCAATTATTATAAATGGACCCAATGGATTTTCCTTCAGTTTTTAAAACACGGTTTGGCCTATAAGGCTGAAATGCCCATTAACTGGTGTACCAGCTGCAAAACCGGTTTGGCTAATGAAGAGGTGGTTAACGGAGTTTGTGAGCGCTGTGGCAGCGAAGTAATTCAAAAAGTAAAAAACCAATGGATGCTTAAAAT
>CAZEIB010000026.1:6735-14924 GCA_964511785.1 uncultured Oscillospiraceae bacterium | reverse complement strand
CTTAATAGTATTAATAGAGTGTTGAAGCTTATTTAAGTCGAAATTTCCTTTAAAGGGGTGGGTGCTGTTAATTTTAATGCCTTCCTCTAAAATGACTTCTTCAACCTTTCCTCCTCTAAGGGTAATATGAGATTTGGTTGTGGTAAAGTGGTAGTTCATAATGGCGGTACTACCCGGAGTAACTAAGGTTTCAGCAATAATATTTTCGCAGGCGCGGCCTTGATGGGTAGGTAAGAAAAATGTGGTGCCAAAAAAATCAGACAAGGTTTTTTCTAAACGATAAAAAGTTTCAGACCCTGCATAGCTGTCATCAGCAATCATCATAGCGGCATATTGGCGATCACTCATGGCATTTACCCCGCTGTCGGTAAGCATGTCTAAAAAAACATCGCTGTTACGCAACATAAAGGTATTGCTGCCTGCTTGTTGTATAGCAGACAAACGCTGGTCTACAGGCAATAAGTTTAGCTTTTGCACCATACGCACCTTGTGCATTTCTAAGGGAATGTTTTCTCCGGAAAAAAAGTGGACACCTTGGTTGTTTTTCATCATGAATTCCTCCAAAATAATAAATTTGTTGGAGGGCACGGTTGTTTTGAAGAAATAAAAAAACCCTCATCCACTGGACAACCATTGCCCAAGGGACGAAAGTTTACTTCCGCGGTACCACCCTTATTACAGTAGCTAAAGCCAACTGTCACTTGTTTATTTAGGTCCAACAACCCTAGCCATGTAACGGTGGCTCCGTGTTTACCTACTAACTTCAGCAAACCGACTCAGGAGTGTATTTATACTGCTTTCAGACGATTTTTGCTTTCACCAACCGCAAAATCTCTACACCCAATGTGGGGGTTCGCCTTAAAACAGTTTTTCTCTCCATCTCTGTCTTTACATGGCATCATAGCATAATTTATTTATGATTGTCAATGGTGAAAAGGGTAATAAATAGCAACAAATAAGAACTTATTATATGAGGTAGAAGATAACAATGAACAAAAAAAGAAAGGGAGAACTTTGTAGGAGAACCTTTAAATCTCTTCTTCATATTCTTTGTAAATGGCTTGAATGGTACGGGAATAGTCTTGATTGTTTACACCGATAATAATATTCATTTCGTCGCTGGTTTGAGAAATTAAAGAAATATTAATGTTCTCTTTTCCAAGGGCAGTAAATAAGCGGCCACTCATACCGATTTTTTCTTTCATAAACCGAGATACTGTGGCAATTAAAGCAATCTCGTGAATAACGGTAATCTCATCGGCATTGCAACGCTCTTTTATTTTAGGTAAAACTTCATAAATAACCGGTTTAATAGCAGCTGATTCTACAACTAAAGAGAAAGAATCTATGCCTGTGGGGATATGTTCGATACTGATAAGGTAATGATCTAAAATATCAATAGCCCCTTTAATGGTGCCTACCTCATTAGACATATGGGCTTTTTTTATGGTGATGATGGTAAAGTCTTTTTTACCGGCAATACCGGTTATAGCACCTTTTTTTTCTTCTCCATTTTCAATGCGGTTAACAATAACTGTACCGGTGCTTTCCGGTTTGTTGGTATTTAGTATATGTATGGGAATGTTTTTATCTTTTACAGGAAAAATGGCTTCTTCGTGTAGAACATTGGCGCCCATATAGGAAAGCTCCCTTAGTTCACTATAGGTAATTAAAGGAATTTTTTTAGGATTTTGAACAATACGGGGGTCGGCCTTTAAAATACCGGACACATCTGTCCAGTTTTCATAAACGGAAGCATTGGCAATGTTAGCTAAAATACTACCGGTAATATCACTGCCTCCACGGGAGAGAAGTTTTATAGTACCATCAGGCAAGGCACCGTAAAACCCCGGAACTACAAACAAAGAATGGGTTTGAACCGTTTTTTCAAAGGCTTCCAAGGTTTTATTATAGTCTAAATCTCCATTGTATTGAAAAAAGATTAAATCCTTTGCATCAACAAAAGGATAGCCTAAATATTCGCTTAACAACAAGGCGGTAAAATACTCTCCTCGGCTAACTAAGTAGTCTTCATCAATAGACCCTTTCAGCGCCTCTTCTAATAAATTCAGTTCTTCTTCAATAGGAAAAACCAAGTGTAGCTCTTTTTTTATTTCTATTAATCTTATGATCTCCTGAAACATGGTACTTTTTATGGGCATAACATAAATATAATAAATCAGTTAGTTTATTATCTTCCGGGTTAGCCTTGCCGATGGCACTGGTAACAACAAACCGACGGGTAGGATCCATTTGAATAATATTTTTTACTTTTTGAAATTGGGTGGCATTGGCAACACTGCTGCCGCCGAACTTTACAACTTTTAGCATAGCTTACTCCTTAAAATTAGAAAATTTGGCAACAAACAAGGTGTCGTCCTCTACATTTTCTAAAAGGTTTTTTAGTTGAGGGGCGGTAATTTTACCGGTATGATAGTAGCCTTCTTCTTCTTTTTCAATGAGAGGAGAGGAGAGATTTGCAGTAGTACGTATAAGAAAAGCGTTTTTTTGCCGTGAATCGTATGTTAAAGGGGTGAAGGCTAAAGAGGAATGGTGAGGGTTCTCTTTAATATCCAGCAAATCTTGTACGATGGCATTAGCAGTGGGAAGCTTTCCGGCACCCTGCCCATAAAATTTTAAAGGACCTATACTGGGGCCGTAAACAGTACCTACATTAAAATTAGCAGAAACATTGGCTTCAATAGCTGTATCGCTAAAAATATTAGGCATTACAAAAGCTTCGTAGCTTCCGTTCCAACGATGGGCTTCCCCTATATAGCGCATGGAAAGATGGTGCTTTTTTAAATAGTCTATATCTTGTTTTTTAACGGTTCTCATAGTATAACAGGGAATATCTTCGCGGTTAATATGGGCATTAAAAGCTACAGCAGCAGAGATAATCACTTTGTTCATTACGTCATATCCGTCAATATCTGCACTGGGATCGGCTTCTGCATACCCTAGCTCCTGGGCTTTTTTCAAGACCTCTGTAAATTTTTGATCTTTTCTAAACATGGCATCTAAAATATAATTACCCGTTCCATTAAAAATGCCATAAAAATAGGTGATAGGATCGATTCTTTTAATTTTTTCAAGGCTGGCTATCCAAGGAATGCCACCACCGGTGGTAGCTTCAAAATAAAATTGCACACCGTTATCTTTGGCCAAAGAAAGAAACTCTTGCATGTAGGCAGCAACTACGGCTTTATTAGCAGTAACTACATGCTTTTTTGCCTTTAATGCAGCTACAATATATTCATAAGCGGGGTGAAGGCCCCCTAATGCTTCTACAACACAATCTATAGAAGGATCTTCTAAAATGTCTTCAATTTGATGTGTAAGACAGCATAAATGAACCCCTTCCAAAGGACGGTTAAATACTTTACTTACCATTAGCTCTTGGGAAAATTTTCCTGTAGTAGCAGTAAGAATTTCAAATACCCCTGATCCAACAGTGCCAAAACCTAAAATACCAATATTCATAAAACCCTCCTGCGTTCGCAACAAGAAAACACTTGTATTTGTAATGTGGACATTGTATCATGTAAGAGAGAAGAATACAAGAGGGAAATATGATGGTGAAAGAGGGGGAAAAGAATAAAAAATTCCATGGATGGAGATATTAAAAGGCGGGAGAGAATAGCTTAAAAACAAAGCTGACTGTTTATTAAAAAAGAAATAGCCTTATATACTGTAAAAATACAGAGGGCAAGGGGTTTTACTAGCAAAACATTACTGAAAATATGAAGAAAACAATTGAAAAACCTTGTTGCCGATGAGATAATGAACGATAGGAAAGTGATTGTTTATACCTGTTAAAGGGATACCTTTATAATTGAAAACAACAAAATAGGCTTTATAAGCCTTGAAAGGAGCGCGTTTTGTTAGAAGAATATTATATCGTTAGTAAAGAAATATTGCCTGATGTTTTTCATAAGGTACTTGAGGTTAAAAAATTAATGGAAGAGGGAAAGACAACTCAAATTAGTGAAGCTGTGAAAAAAGTAGGACTATCTCGTAGTGCATATTATAAATATAAAGACCATGTTTTTGCTGCTAAAGGAAGTACGGTACTGGAGCGAAAGGCATTAATTTCTTTGGTATTAAGTGATGAAAAAGGAAATCTTTCAAAAGTGTTAAATGTGATCTCCCGTCATCACTGTAATATTATTACGATTAACCAAAACATTCCCATACGCAATAAGGCCAGTGTAGCGGTAAGTATTGATGTGAAGGAAATGGATATTGAAATGAAATATCTATTAAAAGAGCTTTCTTACATTGAAGGAGTAGGAAAGGTGAACTTAGTATCAATTGAATAATAGAGAAAATGAAATAGGTAGGCTTTTTTGGTGTAGAAGAAAAGATGCTGAGATAAGGCTTAAACAGGCCCTTAGTATACCAGCCCATGCCACTAAAGAAGAAAGAGTTTATTACAAGGTTAAATTATAAAGACCTAGGTTATTCTATTTTGAATTGCCTAGGTCTTTATTAAAGAAGGAAAAATTTATTTTTTTCGATCTTCCCAAGATTGTTTAATTAGGGCCAACCCAAAAACCAATACTCCAAATAGGGGAATAGAGAGTAAAATAACTGTGGCCCCCATTACCCCTGGGCCCCTAATGGAAAAAGCAATGACATTGGCGATTAACATAGAAATTAGAATAGAAAACAAGACTAAAAATAAATACTTACATAGGGCTGCAGCCTTATATTTATAGAGCAAATTTAAAAATAACCAGCCTAGAGCAGTAATAACAGCCCATATGGCTACCAGCCTGGCATTCCATATAAAAGAGGGGGATTGCTGTAAACCATAGGGGTAAGGGATGGGCTGATTAGTGGAACTTACAGGGGCGCCATAAAGAAGATGAGCGGTTTTGGTCGTAAAATCCATATAAAATATACTTTTTGGCAAAGTTTCGTCAAATGTTATGGTGGCAGAGGATTCTCCCATTCCTGTTAAGTTGTTTTGAGAGGGAATGGAATTTCCTATACCGATTTTTTTTACTCTTTGAAAGCTGTTTTGTTGCCAAATATTTGTATAAAAAGCATAATAGGGCACTGGTTGATTATCTATTAAGAGCTCAAAGCTATGCCATCCGGAGATATTATATTCTGGAGCAATTTCCAAAGACAAAGAGCCATCCTCTTCTTTGACTACGGAAACCATCTCTTCCTGATAGGAAAGGTAGCGAGGTTCAAAAACCAAGGTGAAAGCCAATACACCAATGAGAAGAACTGCTGATATAGCTAAAAACACTGCGTTACGTCTGCGACGGCTTAATTCTTTCTTCATTTTTTTTAAAGGGGCAAAAGAAGAGGTTTCTTTTTTTGTGGGAGGAAGTTCTTCTTCGATAGTATTTTTCATCAGTAAAGGTTTTTCCTTCATAAAAGCAGTTAACACTTCTTCTTGGCTTTGGTAATTGCTAATATTAGACGATTCTTTTCTACAAGAAGAACAGGTTTTTAAATGATTTTCAATAAGCTCTTTGGTTTTTTCCCCAACTAACCCTTCTTTATATAAGGGAAGTAATTCCTTTATGGTATCGCAAGTAAGGGTTTCTTGTTGGATTAAAGCATTCAATTTTTCCTTACAAGAAGTGCAAGTTTCTAAATGGCGTTCTACTAAATTTGCAGTAACAGCCCCTAAAATTTTTTCCTGATATAAGGGAAGTAAGTCCTCTACAGTTTCGCAGGGAAGTTTTTCCTCTTTAGAAGAAGAGGAGAGAGACGGGGTAGTAAGAGAATTTTGCACTTCTTCTTCTGATGGAGAATTTTTTGGTAAAAAATCTTTTTTTTCGGGTGACAGGTTATCCATAACCTTTCCTCCTTTTAAATGGTCGTTTATACTGGGCGGCGGTGAACCTTTAGGGGTTATCTTGAAGGGAAAAGGAAATTTTTTCCCGGCTGCGGTGATAAGTAACACAGGCCCAGTTTTCAGATTTGTTAAAGATGGTTCCAATATCCTTAAAGCTTAGGCTACTAAAAACCCTTAACATAAACACTTCTTTATACGGTTCTTTTAGCCCGTGAATGGCCTTGTGTATATAAAGTAGGCTTTCTTTTTTGATAAGGGAATCTTCAATGGTGGAAGAGGGTTCCATACTTTTTAACAGCTTTTCCTCTTCTAAAGGCATTTCTTTATTGGCTTTTTTTAAGTGGGCTAAATAAGTGTTTTTACCAATTTGACATAACCAAGTACTTAATTGGCTTTCCCCTTTAAAGCTGTCAATGGCTTTCATAGCTTTAAAAAAGGTATCGCTGGTTAATTCCTCTGCCAAAGATTCATTTTGGCAAAGTTTTAGTAAATAGCGATAAACCGGAGTGAAGTGCTCCTGATAGATTTTTTCAAACTGGCTTTGAGTCATCTGTTTTTCACCGCCTTCACCTATTAGAGTAAGAAAAAAAGAAAATCTTACAAAAAAAGAAAAGTTTTTTTAATGAAAATGGATAAGTTGCAAATAAAAAAAGGAAAAAGAATTTTTCTGTTCAAATCTATTGAAAAATGGTATACTTCAACCATAAAACTATCGCTTAAAATAAATAAGTTCCAAAGGGTTGTATCTTTAAAAGAGAAGTCAATGGATTTTTCCGCCATCATTTCTTTCTATTTTATAAAGGAAAAGGGTAGATTCAAAGGATTCCAAGTTGTCAATTGTAAACAGGGTTTTAATATAACCTATAGATCGTAATAAGGGAACAGGTTTATTATACATGAAAAAAGAAAATCACAAGGGTTTCTTTTTTGTTCAGAATGGAAAACTATGTTATACTTATCATGCCTAAATTTGGCTTTTATGACATTTGTGCTGTTGCAAAAATAAAACCTAAATCTTTTAAATGGAGGATAAAAAAATGTATTTAGAAAGTACTCATCCCGCCAGACGGAAAACGAAAATTGTGTGTACCATGGGCCCTTCTGTTGATAAGGGGGATAATTTACGTCAGTTAATGTTAGCGGGGATGGATGTTGCACGTTTTAATTTTTCCCATGATACTCATGAAAACCATTTAAAACGATTTCAAAAATTGAAGGAATTGCGAGAAGAATTAGGGGTACCTGTAGCAGCATTATTAGATACCAGAGGGCCTGAAATTAGATTAGGCTCCTTTGAAAAAGGAACAATTACCTTAGACCAAGGACAAGAGTTTGTATTAACCACAGAAGATATAATAGGGAACCAGCATAGAGTAAGTATTACCTATAAGCGATTGCCCGAAGATGTGCAGGTGGGAGGAGCCATTCTTATTGATGACGGGTTGGTAGAACTTAAAATTACCAAAATTAACGATAAGGATATTACCTGTACTGCTATTAACGGTGGGGTGCTTTCAGACAGAAAAGGGGTAAATGTACCTAATGTTCATTTATCCATGCCTTTTATTAGTGAAAAAGATAAAGAAGATATTTTGTTTGGTGTAGAACAGGGTTTTGATTTTATTGCTGCTTCTTTTGTACGTACAGCTAACGATATAATGCAAATTAGAGAAATTTTTAGAGAAGCAGGGAGCAAAAATCTTAATATTATTGCCAAAATTGAAAACATGCAAGGGGTGCAAAATATTGATGAAATCATTCGTGTGTCCGATGGGATTATGATTGCCAGAGGAGACATGGGGGTAGAAATTCCTTTAGAGGATGTGCCCGTAATGCAAAAAATGATTATTCGAAAAGTGTATAGTGCAGGCAAGCAAGTTATTACCGCTACTCAAATGTTAGATTCTATGATGAAAAACCCTCGTCCTACCAGAGCAGAAGCTACAGACGTGGCCAATGCTATTTACGATGGAACCAGTGCCATTATGTTATCTGGAGAAACGGCTGCAGGGAAATACCCTGTGGAATCGGTAAAAACCATGGCTCGTATTGCCCTAAGAACTGAGGCGGATATTGATTATATTAATATTTTTAGAACCAGAGAAAATGCGCCCAGTACGGATATTACCAGTGCCATCTCTCATGCAACTTGTACTTCGGCCCATGATTTAAATGCAGCGGCTATTTTAACGGTAACCAAATCCGGAAAAACTGCAAGGATGATTTCTAAATATCGACCGGAGTGCCCTATTATTGGCTGTACCACCTCAGCTACAGTGCAAAGGCAATTAAATATGTCTTGGGGTGTAAGCCCTTTGCTAATTGGAGAAGAATCTAGAAAATATATTAGGAAAGAACATGATTCTGA
>CAZEIB010000026.1:0-6725 GCA_964511785.1 uncultured Oscillospiraceae bacterium | reverse complement strand
TTAGGGATATCCGGAACGACCAACTTGATGAAAGTGCATATTGTAGGGCATATATTGGTAAGCGGAAAAGGAATTAGTGGAAAACAGGCCTGTGCCAGTATTTGTGTAGGAAGGGATGTACAAGAAGCTAAAAAAACTTTTAAAGACGGAGATATTTTGGTAGTGGAACAAACAAACAACGACTACCTTCCTTATATTAAAAAAGCTTCTGCCTTAATTATTGAAAGCGACGATATGAACGGCCATGGAGCAGTTGCCGGGATGAGCTTAGGAATACCGGTAATTATTGGGGCGGAAAACGCCACGCATATATTAAAAAACGGTTCAGTGGTATCGGTAGATGCTACTACGGGAATGGTTTCCTCAACCCCCTCTACAGATAGTTGCGAACCGGCGTAAAATAAAAAAAGAACTGTAATTTTACAGCTTTTAGATTACCAAGAACCCTTACTTTCAAGTTCAGAAAGTAAGGGTTCTTTCATATTGTTTGTAAAAATTTGTAAAACATTCAAATATAGAAAAAAGAGCAAGAAATTTCTTTTCCTTTACCTGTAGAGGCTATAAGAAAAGCCCCTTTAGGCAAGAAAAACAATAGTTGGCCTACTTTTATAGGCACATTAAGGCTTTATAAAGTAATAATTTGATAGCCTTGCTCAAGATAAGGGGCCATAGGGGGATGACCCATGAGGGAGTCTAACAGGGGAAGGGAAGTGTTATTTTGAACAAAATCCAATACGCCCATTTGGTTGGCACAGGCTTTGCAAACCCCTTCAATAAGGCCTAAAGTCAGGGCTTTTTTAAATAAGGGATTTTCTTCTTCTACCATGGTTTTGACAAGGGCTGTGGCTTTGCCTTCAATAACAATTTTAGCTTCCATCCCTTTTTCGTGTACATCAATGGCGTTAAAGAGTAGGTGTAAAAAGCACATAGGCTCTCCTTGAAAAGCAAAAAATACTGTTTTTTTCATACAGATACCTCCAAAACATTTTTTAAATAAAAGACAATTACTATAATGATACCCTCAAAAGAAAGTTTAGAAACAAAAAGCTGCCAATACATTGACAGCTTTTTGCTTATTGCACTAACATACGCCCACAGTTTTCACATTCAATAATGGCATGATCTATTTTAATGGCCCTAAGGGTGGCGGAAGGAAGGGACATATTACAACCACCACATTGATCGTTAAGTAGTTGAGCCATGGGAGGCGTTACATGGGATTTAATAGCATGATATTTTTCCAATAAAGGGGCATTAATGCCCTTGGATTGATCCTTAGCGATATTTCGCATTTCTTCTAGCTGGGCAGATTGCTCTTTGCGCTCAGCATCATATAAGGCCTTGGTTTCGTCAAATTCTATTTTTACTTTGGCGGCTTTTACGCGAATTTCTTTTTGCTGCAAATCTTTATCTTTAGCTAAAACACCAATCTGTAAAATTTCTTGTTCATAGTCACTAATGGTACGCAAAAGTTTTTTTGCATCCCCGGTAAAAAGTTTGGCTTCTTCCAAAGAAGCAGGAGCTTCCTGTTGGAATTTTTCTTCCATTCCTTCCAGTTGTTCTTTAGTGCGATTAACAGCTTCTTTTAAAATGTCTACTCTATCAGCCATGGAAAGTACTTCCTGTTCAATAGACTTAATGGCATTTTGCTGTTCTAAAATAAAATCACGGCTTTTAATCAGTTTTATACGATTAGGAGAACGGCGCATTTTATTTTCAAAGCGATCTGCTGCAATATCTGCTTGTTGATATTGCCAAAGCATTTCAATTTGCTCCATCTTAAACCCTCCTTCAAAAAATCACGTTGTATTATTCAACCACCCTTTGGCTATTTTTGATAGGGATGGATAGAAGAATAATATACACCTACCTTATATTGTAGAGCATTAAGGGCTTTTTGTAAACATTGACCAAGAGAAAACAAACCGGGAACTTCGGTGGCAAAGTGGCCTCCATCAAAAATGAGAAAGCCTGCTTCAACAGCTCTAACAATGTCGTGATGTTTAATTTCTCCTGTTAACAGGCCTTGGGCGCCAAGTTTTTTGGCTATGGGCCACATATCGCCACAGGCACCGCCTCCTACAGCTAAACGGGTAATAGGAGTGGAAACACTTCCATAAACCCTTAAAGTAGTTTGAAGTTTTTTCTGGGCAAAAGAAATAAAAGTAGGTAAAGCCATAGAATGAGGCAAGGTGCCACAAAACAAGTATTCTTCTTGACGAAGGTTGGATAATTCTAAAAGCTTAGCCAAAGTAGCACCAATGCCTAAAGGAGCCAGATCGCCGTTAGTATGTGCGCTAAGAAGGGTGATGTTGTTTTTAATTAATGCGGCAATAACAGCCCCTTCCCCTTCACTGACATCAATGGTTTGTACCGGAGAAAAGAGGAGAGGGTGGTGGGTGAAAATAACATTGGCATTTTTTTGAAGGGCTTCTTCAATAACTTGCAAGGTACAATCTAAAGCACATAAAATGCCGGTAACTGTTTGATGGAAATCGCCAATAATTAATCCCACATTGTCCCAAGATTCTGCTGTATCAAAAGGAGCCAATTGATTAAGGTTATCGTAAAGAATTTTAACAGTAAGAGTCAAAACAATTCCTCCTCTAAGTAAGTAATATATTGTTGGTAAAATAAGCTTTCTTCATCTGAATTACTATCTGTACTTTGCCTTTTGCCTTTTAAAGCTTTGGTAAAAACCTGATGTTGCCATATCCAATAATTTTTGGTGTTTTTATCAGGCTTTTTTAACAAATAAGGGCCTAAAAGCCGTTCTTTTGGACTATAGGCAGATGTTCCTTCTTCAGCCTTTATGAGTACGTAAAAACGTCCTACGGCATTTACAACAGTTTCTTCTGTAATACGGTATTGAATTTGAGGTAAAAGACCACGAATTTTTTCAAGGTGGGTATGAGCAGATAAAATAAGGGTAGCCCCTTGAAGTTTTTCTTTTTGAGAAGAGAGAATATGGGTAATGGTATTTCCTCCCATGCCTAAAATGCTAATGGCATCTACTTTTTGCTGTAAGGGGGTTAAACCATCACCTACAAAACATTCACTCCGTTTATCAAGGGAGTACTTTTTCATTAAAGCTTCGCCTTTTTTTAAGGCGTGGGGGCTGATGTCGGTTAAAATCATTTTTTCACAGCGGTTATTCATTAACAAATGCAAAGGCAAAAGCCCATGGTCACAACCAATATCTGCACCAAGGGAACAGTGGGGATAGAGGCGAAAAGCTTCGCTAAGTCTTGGGTCTAACAGGGGAAGTAAATCCATAAAAAACTCCTTAAGTATATTTTAAAAAGATTTTTTAAAGGGAAGGCCAATAATGATTTTCTTCAAAAAACTGGGCAAAATCATAGGCTTTATTAATTATTTGCTTGTTAAAACCTAATAGGCCAAGAAGAGCAATGGCGTTTTTGGTTTGGGAGGGACCCGGATAGATTTTATAATCAAAATGGATATCATCTTTACCAATATGCTCTCTAAAGTGATAAAAGTGGTAAATGCCCTGCAAAATCTCCGTTAGTTCCAGGTCGTGGGTGGCTACCATTACAATACCCGGAAAAGTTGAAAAGAGTTCCAACAAGGCAGTAGAAGCAGAAATACGCTCCACCGTATTGGTTCCGCGTAAAATTTCATCGATAAAACATAAACAAGGGGTTGCAGCTAGGAGGTTAGCAATACGTTTAATAGATTTTATTTCAGCAATAAAATAGCTTTCTCCTTTAAATATACTGTCTTTAATGGCCATAGAGGTATAGACAGGGCAATTGGGCAAAACAAACTCCTTTGCTAAACAAGTGTGGAGGCTATGAGCCAAAATACTATTAAGAGCTAATGTTTTTAAAAAAGTAGATTTTCCGGAAGCATTGGAACCGGTTAAAAGAATAGGGTGTTCGGTGGAAAAAGAGTTTCGCACTCCCTTGGGTAAAAAGGGATGGTAGACTTCTTGGGTACTAAGGGAAAGAGCTGAATGATATTGAGGAAGACAATAATAAGGTAAACTTTTTCGGTAAGCGGCAATAGAGATGGCCATATCAATTTTGCCAATAGCTTGATATAAGGAAAACAAACCCCCTTGGTGTTTTTGAAAAACAGAGACTCCTTTATTATAAGATAGGATTTGCCTTAGGAAAAGAGCTTGAAAAAAACGACTGATAAACATGAGTTCACTATCACTTTGGACGTTTGCTTCTGAAGATCTGGAAAAATGAGCGGAAACATTTTGAAAAAGAGAAAATTGCTCATGTAGTTTTTCTCCTTGAGGAAGACTTTCTTTAGGGAGAAGGGAAAAAATATTTTTTGCGGCATAAATAAAATGACTTAAATAAGCAATAATGAGCCTTTGGAAGCTATGGGTTTTGTGAAAAGAAATAAAGGTATATAGGTTAAAACCACCACTGATAGCGGCCCAAACTAGGGCTGCCAAAGGAGAGAAAAAAACCAAAGGAAGAGAGAAAAAGGGAAGATAAGCAAAAAAAGATACCCATTTTGGTTTATAGGACAAAAAGCTTTCTTGATATTCAAACAAATAAACCAAACTACTTTGGGGACTTTTGCCAAGGCGATGAAGATGCATTTGAAGGGCACTGCGCAAAGAAGGATTTTGAAGTAAAAATTGTTGAAAGCTTTCAAAGTTTTCCCTTTCTTGAGGAGAAGGGCTTTGGTTTTGATGAAGGGTTGCATAGAGGAGTTCTTCTCCTAAAGAACTGTGGCAGTTATTGATAGAAATAAAAACTTCATCTAAGGATAAATCCTGCCAAGTAGTATCGTCAACATGGTAGGGATGCGGGGAAGAAGTGTTTTGATATTGCCATAACTTACTTGCTTCTTTTGGAGAAGAGGAAGGAGAAAAAGCCTCCTTGCCAAAGGCTTTATTTAAAAAGGCTAGCTGTTTTTTTTCTTTTTTTTGATTAGAAAAATAAGCATAAAAATAGGTGAGAAAAGGGAGTATTAACAGGGCAATAAAGTAATACATACATCCTCCTGTAAAAAGTGGAAGTTATGGTGAAGTAGGGGAAGAAAGCCATAGTTGATTTTCTTCATAATGGGTTGCCAAAGCATTTGCCCTTAACAGAACTGGGGAATCAAAACCCAGCATTTCTAAAAGTAAAAGGGCATTTTTACTTTTGGCAGGACCTGGGTATAAAGTATAATCAAACAACACTTCTTGGTTGGTTACTTTTTCTTTAAAATGATACAGGTCATATAAAGAACGGAAAATGTGGGTTAATTCTCCATCGTGGGTGGCAACAACACTTAAGCAAGGAAAGGATAAAAAACTTTGAAGTATGGAAGTGGAGGCGGAAATTCTTTCTAAAGAGTTGGTGCCCCGTAATATTTCATCGATTAAAATAAAACAGGGGAAGAGGGTAAGTTTGTCCGTCATTCTTTTAAGAGATTTAATCTCAGCGATAAAATAACTTTCTCCTTTAGTTAGGTTGTCTTTGATGGCCATGGAAGTATAAAGAGGAATATTGGGAAGGGTAAAGGAATTGGCACAGCAAGTGTGAATTCCTTGGGCTAAAAGCATATTAACCCCAAGGGTTTTTAAAAAAGTGGATTTTCCTGAGGCATTAGAACCGGTTAGCAGAATTCCTTTGTTCATTTCCAGTGAGTTGCTTACCCCTTTTGGTAACAAGGGGTGGTAGCCCTCCTTTATATAAAGGGATAAGGCAGGGTTGTATTCAGGTAGACAGTAATAAGGGAGGGTACTTCGATAAGCCAAAACACTAATAGCCATATCTAAAGAACCCATGTAATGATAGAGAAAGCGTAGTTCTTCTCTACCTTTTTGAAGGAGCTTAGTACCCTTGTTATAAGCCCGCAAGGGCTGTAAAGTAATTTGGGTAAAAAGCTTTGACAGCATATCTATAGGGGCGGAAGAAGATTGATTCACTGCAGCCAACTTTATAAAGGGGTTGGTAAAGATGTTCAAGTGAGGACGAAAGGGCTTTAAAGCTTGAAGGGCTTCCTCTTTTTTGGGAAGAGAAGGATTTTTTTGAATAGAAAGGACTTTTTTGCTGGCTAATAAAAAACTATTGACATAGGCAAGATGTAAATGCTTGCCTTGAAGTTTTTGATCAAAAAAAGTATAAAAAGCAAGATTGATTGCGCCTACAAGGGCTAATGCAGTAATAGCCATAGGGGAAGAAAAAAAGAAAAGGAATGGGCAAAGATAAGGGAGAAGGGAAAAAACCTTTACCAAAAAAGGCTTATAAGGAGAAAAATTTTCAGGGGAATCAAGAATATCGATGATACTTGCAGAAGAATGTTTATGAAGAGAATCGAAAGCCAATTGTATTTGTAAGCGCTGATGAGGATGGTTGCGTAAATAGCTTTGTAAGTGTTCAAAGGAATCTTCTTTTTCCATTTTTTTATTTCTATGTAGGGCGGCAAAAAGCAATTCTTCCCCAGGGGAAGTTTGGCAATAATTAATATGGGTAAAAACATCATCCATAGATAAATCATTCCATGTGGTGGAATCCACATAAGGATGTTGAGGATAAGATTTTTGTAGGTAGGCATGATAAGCCGCCACTTCTTTAGGCAAGGAAGAAGTGGAATAAGGAGAATGACCAAAAGTATTGGTAAAAAAAGTTTTCCGTTGTTTTTGCTGCTGTTTTTCTTTATAAAAAAGATAGGCAATTAGTAAAACAACAAGGATAGGAAGCACGTAATAAATCATCAGAACCCTTTCAAAAAACAATTATTATAGGTAG